>CAYSXF010000449.1:0-4614 GCA_964434815.1 uncultured Lentisphaeraceae bacterium | reverse complement strand
ACACGGCTCTGAACACTCTTTCCCTACACGACGCTCTTCCGATCTCCTTCTTCACGTTGGGCCTCTACAGCCTGATGGGACGGCAGGTGAGCCTCACGACCGTCGCTGCGCTGTTGACGATCATCGGCTACTCGATCAGCGACACCATCGTGGTGTTCGACCGTATCCGCGAAGACTTGAAAAAGGATCCGAAGATGGACTTCAAGACGCTGTGCAATCACGCGATGAACAAGACCTTGAGCCGCACGATTCTGACGTCGACGACGG
This sequence comes from uncultured Lentisphaeraceae bacterium, assembly GCA_964434815.1. GTDB lineage: Bacteria > Verrucomicrobiota > Kiritimatiellia > RFP12 > UBA1067 > CAYSXF01. The sequence continues at coordinate 4,347 of CAYSXF010000449.1, read as the reverse complement.
TGGTGATCGCAACCCTGTCGCTCTTCGTCTTCGGCGGCGGCGCGATCAACGACTTCGCTCTGGCGATGTTGATCGGTCTGATCGTCGGCACGTACTCTTCCATCTGTATCGCCACGCCGATTATGATGGCGTGGTACAAGGGCCGCCGCCCCAGCTTCGCCACGAGCAAGTAAGTTGGCGAGCATGTAAAAAGGAACGGCGTGCGTGTGAGCGCACGCCGTTTTGTTTTTTATAGCAAGGAGAAGGCTAGAGCGGTTTTGTTTTACGTGTAGCCGCTCCTGATAGGAACGCATCCCCGAAGCGTCCCTGCCAAAAACGGCTGCGCATTTAACAAAACTGCTCTAAAGCCCCTTGTACCAGGATTCGGCCGAACCATTGCTGTTGGAAGCTGCTGGCCGTTCGGCTGTGCTTTTATCAAGGAAGGCCTTCTTTTCTTCCGCCGTCATCACACGCCCGGGAACAGTCACCTCACGCCCGCCGAGTGTCACGGTTACAGCGATCACGCGAGACCATGAAAAGCCCAACTGCATGCAGATCGGGACGTCGGGGATCATGCCGCCGATGGCGAGTTGCTGGGGCAACGCGAGGCGTCTTACCAGGTCGCGGTTGGCTTGTGCATTTTGAGAGAGAAGCGGTTCGATGGGCAAGCTTTGAGTCACTTCGCCGGTGTCGAGCTGCGCTTTGACTTGAAGGCTGTTTAGAGCGATGGGTGTGGCGCTGCCGAGGTTGATCACCGTGAACGTGGCGTAGGAAACAGGCTTGAAAAGGCGACGGTTAAACTGTCTGGACTCTGAGGCGTTTTCCTCAAAAGACGAGACGATCAGCAGAAATCCGTCGCGTTGAAGTTCGCCATACCAGCCGGGCTTCACGAGCGATTCGTCCGTTTCACGGGTGTCGGCAGGTGGAAGAGGTGCTTTCGCAGCGTGGGGTGCGCCTCGCTCCATATTGCCGAGCGACGGTTTTTCAAAGAAATTGGGTATAACGGTAATCAGTGTGAGCAGCGCAACGGGCAGTCCGATCAGAATGCGTTGCCGTGTTTGACGGCTCCAGCGGCGCAACTGGATCATCTGCGCATAGATGCCCGTCACGAGCGCTGCCGCAGCGAGGCAAACGGTGAGGATGTTGAAAAAGGTGTTGGTGTTGGTATGGCCCGTTCCGGCGACAAGCTCGTTGAGAATCTCGATGAGAAGTCCCAGAAAGGCGGATAGGACACACCCTGTCGCCGCGTTCTTTCCTTTCGCCGAAACCGAATCCAGCGGAGGCGACTTGTGACGGCTGTGGCGACGAGTCGCTTCAGATGACGCATGCGCTGAGGACGCGACCGGGACGCGTGCAAGACGCGACGCGACGGCTCGGGCGCGAGCCGCGTCATGCGACAATGAAGCGGTCGCATCGCTAGCGTCGTGGTGGTGGCTTGAGTGGTGGTGACGTCGGTGCTGGCCGTTGGACCTGCTGCTGGAATGGCTGGGTATCCTTGGCATGTTTGTGTGTGCTCCTATTGACTTTTCAAGATAACCGACTTTTTGACGAGCGTCAACTGCGCACGCTGACTGTTTATGAGTGGCTGGGTCTGGCACGGCGCATTTTTTTATTTCAGCATAATGCCAGACACCTCCGGTTTCCAGTTCTCAGCCGGTATGAAAAATCCCCATGCGTCCCCGGATGCATAATGTGATATAGTAGAAACCACAGAAGCACGGCTTCATGTGCGGACATTGGTTTCAGGATTTTGATTGGCTCCTGTGCGAATTGTTCCGCATGGCGTCCTGTGCTATCAACTTAGACGGATAGGCGACTTTCAAGAAAGGAACACAGCGATGAGTAAGCTCCTCCACATTCAAGTGTCACCCCGCATCGGGCGCTCGGCTTCAATTGCCGTGGCTGAGCACTTTGTCGAGGTTTATCGCACGCAGCATGCGGGCGACACCGTCGAGACGCTCAACCTCTGGGAAACGGATCTGCCGGAGTTCGACGGCGCGACGATCGATGCCAAATACGCGATCCTGCACGGACAGGCGCACACGCCTGCTCAGCTCGAAGCGTGGAAGGCGGTTGTGCGCATCGCCGACCGCTTCAAATCGGCAGACAAGTATCTGTTCTCGCTGCCGATGTGGAATTTCGGCGTGCCCTATAAGCTCAAGCATTTCATCGATGTGTTGGTGCAGCCGGGACTCACCTTTTCTTTTTCTCCTGATGCGGGCTATAAGGGGTTGATCACGGGCAAGCCGGCGGTTGCCATTTACGCGCGCGGCGGAGCTTATGGTCCGGGTACCGGTGCTGAAGGCTATGATGCCCAGAGCGCTTACCTTCGGCAAATCCTTGGGTTCATCGGGTTCACGGACATCATGGAGATTTTCGTTGAGCCGACACTCGCAGGCCCTACGGCCAACGCCGATGCCGTCGCTGTCGGAAAAATGAAGGCGGCGCAGTTGGCCTCAGCCATTTGAGCGAGGCCAGCGCCTGACCTGTCACGTTCGCCGTCTTTTCGCCGGGCGCGTCCGGAGGCCGCCGCTGCCTTGGAGGAACCGACACGCAGGGTGGCCCGCGACGTCCCGGCGCGGAGAGATCGATGAAACGGGGATGCGCCCGGGCGCGAGTTCGGTATGTCCCTTGCTATCGTTCTGTGGCAACGTTCGAATGCCGCTGGAGAAACGCGCACTGAAGGGGATGGCTTTCCTATGAAACGATATGCGGTGGTATTGAGTGCGTTGCTGGTCGGGGTCCCCGCGCTGTTCGCAGCGGAGAGCCCGGCTAACGTGAAGGTGCCGAAGGGCACGGTCACCCCATACACGTTTGAGAACAGCGCAATATTCCCTGGCACGACGCGGGAGTATTCGGTCTATGTGCCCGCGCAGTACGACGGGACGAAACCGGCCTGCGTCCATGTGAACCAGGACGGCGTGCAGTTCAATCTCCCGGAGGTGATGGATCAGCTCATCGCAAAACACGAAATGCCGGTGACGGTCGGCGTGTTCGTGACGCCCGGCAGGGTGAAGGCGCCCTCGACGAACGCGCTGGACCGGTTCAACCGCAGCGTCGAGTATGACGGGATGGGCGACGCCTATGCGCGTTTCCTTCTCGACGAGCTGCTGCCGCATATCGCCAAAGAGCAGAAGCTCAACCTCTCGACAAACGGCAATGACCGCAGCATCGGCGGGGCGAGCAGCGGTGCGATCTGCGCGTTCACGGCGGCTTGGGAGCGGCCCGACGCCTTCAGCCGCGTGCTCAGCGCGGTTGGCACCTATGTGGGCCTGCGCGGCGGCAACGACTATCCCACGCTGATCCGCAAGACGGAGCCGAAGCCGCTGCGCGTTTTTCTGCAGGACGGCAGCGGGGATTTGAACATCTACGGGGGCGACTGGTGGATGGCGAATCAGGAGATGGAGCGTGCTCTCACCTTCGCGGGATATGAGGTCGATCACATGTGGGGCGACGGGGGCCACACTGCCAAACAGATGACCGAACGATGTTCGGATGCGATGTGGTGGCTCTGGAAGGATTGGCCCGCGCCGATCAAAAAGGGGCTGGGCTCGCAGCAGATGAAGGACATTCTAATTCCTGGCGAAGAGTGGCAGCTTGTGGGCTCGGGTTACACGTTCACCGAAGGCCCGGCCGCCAATGCGAAGGGCGAGGTGTTCTTCAACGACATTCCAAAGAGCAAAACGTGGAAGGTCGGGCTCGACGGCGCGCTCAGCGTGTTCGTCGAAGATTCGAAGAAGGCGAACGGGATGGCCTTCGGACGGGACGGCAAGCTGTATGCGGTATCGGCCGAGCCGAAGCAGGTGGTCGCTATTGACGAAACAGGCAAAGCCAGCGTCGTGGCCGAAGGAATCGCGGGAAATGATATTGTTGCTCTCGCTGATGGCAGCTTATACGTGACTGCCCCCGGCAACAGCAATCCGGCGTCCAATGCCGTTTGGCTGGTCCGCGCGAACGGCGAGAAAGCCGTCGTGGACGCGGGCATGAAGTTCCCGAACGGCGTGACGATCTCCCCCGACCAGTCGCTGCTCTACGTGTGCGACACGCGTTCGCATTGGGTTTACAGCTATCAGATCCAGCGCGACGGCACTTTGAAACACAAGCAGAAGTATGATCACTTGCATCAGCCCGACACGGCGGATGAGAGCGGTGCGGACGGCATGCGGTGCGACCGCGACGGGCGCCTCTACGTCGCGACGAAAATGGGCGTTCAGGTGTGCGATCAGGCGGGCCGCGTGGTTTGCATCCTGCCGACGCCTAACGGGCGCGTCGCGAACCTCTGTTTCGGCGGCGCGTCCTTCGACGTGCTCTTTGCGACGTGCGGCGACAAAGTGTTCAAACGGCACCTCAGAGTGCGCGGCTTAGACC
>CAYSXF010000448.1:0-4621 GCA_964434815.1 uncultured Lentisphaeraceae bacterium | reverse complement strand
GCTGCGAGGGTGGCTCCGGCGGTAGCGGTTTTAACAAAATTGCGACGGCTCAGTTGACTCAACTTCATACATTCTCCCTGATGTGTTGGCGACCAACCTTCGCGCGCGCCAACAAACGGCGCGGACCGGTCAATCACCCACTATTAGAATCGTGTTTCAGTATAACAGGTCATCGATTCAGCTCAAGAGAGATTTAGGATCTAGGATTTAATCGTTAGGATGTTCAACACCGTGCGAGGTGAACAGGTTACACGCTCAGATCAGCACATTATTTGTGTCTTCATGTTGAGGACACACGTTTTCCTGCGCCAAACCTAAGCCTGTGAAAGGACAAACTCAATCAAGCGCTTTTTTCGTTCGCAGGTGCGCGATCAACGCCTAACTCCTAAATCCTCCTTTGGCGCGTGCTTGGGATCACAATTCCGGCACGGGCGGCACGACGAACGGCGCCCACTTGGCTGGTGCGGGCTGGCCCTCTTCGGGCGTGGCCGTGTTTTTGAGCACCGCGTCCACAAAGGCCACGGCGCGGAGGCCCTCATCGACACGGGCGAAGCAGAGGCCGCCTTCGCGCTGGGCGGCCTTTTTCGGCGCGGACAGATAGGCGGCGAAGGAGCGGTAGGTCTCGGCCAGAGCGGCGAGGTAAGCCGGGTTGTTGCCGTAGGGGGCCGGAGTAAGGATGGCCGGGCGCTCTCCGGCCGACGGTCCGCCCGAAAACGCCTGCTCCACGCCGTCGAGGCCGCGCAGGAAGAGATGGTCGGCGTCCGATTGCGACCAGCGCAGCGCGCCTTTGTCGCCGAAGACTTCGATCGAGAGGCCGTCGCTGCGGCCGGTGGCGATCTGGCTGGCTAGGAACACGCCGCGAGCGCCTCCCTCGAAGCGGAGGAGAACGCTGCAGTCGTCGTCCAGGATGCGCCCGGCGACGGTGGGGCGCAGGTCGGCGCAAACCTCGCTGACGGACAGGCCGGTGACCCATTCCGTGAGGTAGAGGCAATGGATGCCGAGGTCGATCAGGCACCCGGCCGGGCCGCACCGGCGGGGGTCGGCCCGCCATCCGGCCTGCTTGTTGCCTGCGGTTTCGAGCCGCTGCGCCATCCAGCCGAGGGGGTAGGTCGAGATGACTTTGCGCACAGTGCCGAGAGCCTTGTCGGCCTGGATGAGGGTTTGGGCCTGCTGGAGCATCGGATAGCCGGCGTAGACGATCGCGATGCCGTAGGGGAGGGCGCTGCTCTGCTGCTTCCGCGTGAGGTTAAGCGCTTCGTCCATATTGCACGTGAAGGGCTTCTCGCTCAGAACGGGCACATTCGCGTCGATCGCGGACATCGCCACCGGATAGTGCATCGTGTTGGGCGCGAGGATGACGACGAATTCCATGCGCTCGTCCTCCGGCAGCGAGGCTTCGCGCCGGAACATGTCGCGGTACGTGCCATAGACGCGGCGCGTCGGCAGATTCAGCGCCTTGCCCGTTTCAAATGAACTCTGTCGGGACGAGCCAAAAGCGCCGCAGACCAGCTCCACGCAGCCGCTCTGCTCGATCGCCGCACGATGGATGCTGCCCATAAACGACTCTGCGCCACCGCCGACCATACCGACTCGCACTTTTTTAGTCATTGGTTTTCTCGCCGCCTTCTTTCAAACCGATCATGCCTACTCATTATTTTGAATATTAACCAATCGTGAGAAACAGAAGCAATACAAAAAACCGGAACAATCAGATTATTTTGTCTACAGCTCGAGCAGGGTCAGAAGGCCGAAAGCGGTCTCCGCAATTTCGGAGTCGGCCGTAGGGGCCACCCAGAACCCGCCACCCGCCGGGTCGCGGCGCTGGGTGTTGACGAGGTTCTCGGCGACGGCGCGCCGCCAGTCGAGCGGCTTGCCGTCGCGCTCCAGATTGCCTTGGGACGCCCGGTTGATGAGGCGGACATCGAACCAGCTTCGGCAAGGGGAGCCGCCGCTCAGGCGTTGCGCGTTGACGGCCAGGGCGCTGAGTTCACGGGCGGTCTCTTTTTCGGGAGGCGGCGCTGGAGGTCCGCCCGCCAACGCCCGCGCATCGTCCCACAGTGCGCGCTTGAAGAAGGGCGCGTTGGTCGGTTGCACATAGGCGCGCGACTCCTGAAACAGCCGTTGCGCGAGCTTCGCGCGCGCGGAAGCGTCGGGGACGATGCTCAGCAGGGCGATCGCGCGCCAGGCGTAGGCGCCAGGCCCCTCTTCGGCTGCCGGCACGTGGCTGTCGAGCCAGACGGCGGCGCGGGCGCACGCGTCCGAATAGAGGTTTGCGCGGGCGGTCAGCGCCAACAGGGTGATCGACGTGCGCCAGACGCGGTCCGTCTCCGACCCCCACGAGCCGTCCGCGCCCTGATGCGCCGCGAGCCACGACGCTGCGAGATCCGCCGCGTGGTCGGCCTCGTTCCGGAGCGAGGGGTCGAGGGGCGCCCCGGGCTGGCGGATGGCGGTTACCGGGATTCCGGCCTGTAGCTGGAGCGAGACGCAAAAAAGGACTGCGGCCAGCAGGTTCGGCATGGACAGGTGACGGGGCATTCGACTATTCTCCTTCTTCTCTTTTTCGAGTGTACCCGATCAGCGGGGAAAAAAGAAAGTGGATATCCTGTGGGTGTTGGCTGCCGCGGGACAGTTCGCCCCCTCAACGTGTTCTTCAAAGAAAAGTGTGTCGATCCATGAGTGATGCCGTTTCTTCAAATGCGCCGGTTGCCGTTCCAGCGAAGGGGCGCGGCTTGTGCCTTCTTTCGGGCGGGCTGGACAGCCAGTTGGCGATCTGCGTGTTGCGCGATCAGGGCCTGCATGTGGAGGCTATCGTATTCGCGAGCCCCTTCTTCAAAATCGATGCGGCCAAGCAAGCGGCCGCGAACTTGAGCGTGAAGCTGCACATCGTGACCTTTACGCCCGATATTTTGGCGCTGGTGATGCACCCGCCTCACGGCTTCGGCGGGGCGCTCAATCCGTGCATCGACTGTCACGCGCTGATGATCCGGCGAGCGGGGGAGCTGATGGCCGAATGGGGCTTCGATTTCGTGGCGACGGGAGAAGTGCTCAACCAGCGGCCCATGTCGCAGAACCGGCGCTCGCTGGGGATTGTCGAACACGATGCGGCGCTGGGCGGCCGGCTGCTGCGCCCCCTGAGCGCGCTGCTGCTGGAGCCGACGCTCGTGGAAACGCAGGGCCTCGTGGACCGGAGCCGGCTGTTGGGGCTGAACGGGAGATCGCGCAAGCCCCAAATGGAGATGGCCGCGAAATATGGGATGAAAGAATATCCCTCGCCGGCGGGCGGTTGCCTGCTGACCGAGAAGGGCTTCTGCCGCAAGCTAGCGGACCTGCGCGACCACGAGGGGCTCGAGAGCGAGCGCCTGGTTTGGCTGCTGCTCTATGGGCGGCATTTCCGCCTGCCGGGCGGCGCGAAGTGCCTCGCGGGCCGGGATGCGCGCGACAACGCCGCGCTCAAAGGGTCGTGCCGCGACGGCGACGTTCTGCTCTACACGGTCGACGTGCCCGGCCCGACGGTCCTGATGCCCCTTGGCGCGGGAGATGAGGATGTCGCGCTGGCAGCCCAGCTTTGCGCGTCGTATGGGGACCATGGCGGCCGGCCAGCGGTGGCTGTGAGAATCCTGCGCGGCGGGCAGTCGGAAGAGCGCGCGCTTGCGCCTGTGCCCAAGGAAACGTTCCTCGGCTGGATGCTGTGACAAAGAAAAAGGCGCATCGCGTTGGCTGCGAGGCGCCTTCCGGAAAGTTGTATGCGAGGCTCCACCGGGTGCGGCGGCTATCCTTTGAAGAACAGCACCAGAAGCCCGACGATCACCAGAAGCAGCAGGACGATGACGGCGATCCAGACCTTGTTGCCATTCGTCTTCTTGCCGAACTCTTTCGGGGGTTCGACGTTGCGCTTCTGCTGAATGACGATGGTGGTCCGGGGGATCGAGTAAGGGTCGGTTTTGGCGGTTTGCGGAACGTCGTCGCCTTCAATCATGACGGGTATCTCGCCGACCATGATGATGTCGTTGCGGTACAGGGGGTGCTCTTTGATCGGCTCGTTGTTGACCTTCGTGCCGTTGGTCGAGCCGAGGTCGCGAATGACAAAACCGGCGTCGTTACGTTCGATTTCGCAATGCGTTCCCGAGACCGAGCCGTCCTGGATCACCCAGTCGTTGCCGTCCCGGCGCCCCACCCGCGTGATGGGGTTAACCAGCGTCACCCGTTGCCCCTTGACGGGGCCGTCCATCGCAATCAAACAAGCCATTTTATTCACCTTCACTAGGTAAAGAGACTCTTAGCTTAAACTCCAAAGGGGTATAAGTCAATGCCGGGCTCTGTCGGATCACAGAAAACTCAGCGTTCGCCGGCATACCCCATCTGTTGCAGCAGCCAGAAGTTCTTCATCCAATCCTTTTCGATTTTGACCCACAGTTCGAGGGTCACCTTCACGCCGAAAACGTCGGAGAGTTCCGGCTCCGCGCACTGCCGGACATATTTGAGGTTCCGCCCCTTGGGGCCGATCACGATGCCCTTCTGCGAGGCGCGGTTGATGAAGACCGTCGCGGAGACTGTCCAGGCGGTGGGCGTCCGCGTCGACCAGATCACCGAGACGCCCACCGCCTGGACCTGTCTCTTATAC
>CAYSXF010000447.1:4170-4630 GCA_964434815.1 uncultured Lentisphaeraceae bacterium | reverse complement strand
CCGGGAGTTGGCCGCGCTTCGGGAGGCTATGCGCGAGCAGGGGCTGGGATGCGGTGTGATCGTCACACGGGAGGAGAGTGAGTCTTTGACGATTGAAGAAGGCCGTATCAGCGTGATTCCCGTATGGCAGTTCCTACAGTCGTTCTCCGGATAACACACGAATGGGGTACGTGTCACACTTCATCCCCACACGTGAGCACACCGCGGAGAGAAGGAGACTAGAATGAGCGAGCAAAACATGGCGAAGCTGGCGGGTTTTGAGGGGAAGAATTGCTGCAAGGTGCTGCATGAGGGTGCAGGGTGGTTCGCCATTGTGGTTGTGCGCACGGCGCTTATGAAACGTGGCGGACTGACAACAGTTTTGCTGCTGCTGTGCGCTTGCGCGTTCGGCGCGGACTACACGCTGGAAGTGCGCAACGGGTCGTTTGAGCGCATGAACGCAGTGATCCAACATGCTGTG
>CAYSXF010000447.1:2613-4160 GCA_964434815.1 uncultured Lentisphaeraceae bacterium | reverse complement strand
AGAGACAGATGCTGTGACGCGCGAGTGGGTGAATCTGATGGACACGCACGCGCTGGCGGAGACGACCGGTGGCAAATCCGCGTTTGTTCCATGCGCTATCGATGCGAGCGGCGAAACGCCTGTGCTGGTCTGGTTCCTTTCTGGCAAAACCGCGCCGGACGCAGTCCGCACGTTTGCGGTGGTGCCGAAACGAATTGAGGCCGCTTTGGCGAGCGATTTGGTGTGTGCCGACGGCGGTACGGAGATTGCTGTTGAGAACAGCTACTTTCGTCTGAACCAGCCCGCTCATGGGGGCGGTGGATTTCCGCGCGACAGCGCCTTTGTCCAATCCGGGTGCGTTGATCCGAGCCTCTATTTTCTGGACCGGATCGTCCGTCCGCAGGGTGGCAAACTCGCGCAGTATTGCGCCAAAGACTGCGCGGACGCCGACACGCGGGTGGTGTTCAAGAGCCCTCTGCGCGTGACCGTTGAAACGCGCACAGGGTTCGGTTCGAAAAGCTCTGAGACACCGGGTAACCCGCGCGCGGTTTACCGTTACACGTACACGGCATTCTCGCCGGTGGTGGAGGTTTCTGCGAGGTACACCAAAAGTGATGACGAGCCGTGGCGCGAACTGCATTTTCTGCATCTGACGCGTTCGGACCGGCACTATTCTTCGTTTGTAACGGGTGATCCTGTGCAGACGCACATGATGCAGCCGAAAGGCGAGCGCAGCAAAGCGGTTGCCGCGCCGCAGTGGGCCGTGATGTCGGACGGCACGAACGCGTGCGGCACAGGTTTCGAAGGCTCGGTCTGCTGGGACGCCTCGAACGAGTTTGTCTACTATGTGCGCTGCGCGGAGACACTTTGGGAAGGGCGCAAGCACGCTATCGACGGCGGTCTTTATTTGGGCCCGGCAAAGGACGGCGCGTGGTATTCGCAGTGGCTGGGCGCGGAGCGTCTGCCGGATGTCAGGTTCTTCAAAGACGGCAAGATATGGATGCCGGTGGAGAAGGAGAACCTGAGTGGTGCGTGCGAACTCGGGAACAAGGCGCTGCGCGTGGTCTTCGACGGAGCGGAAAACGGTTTTGATTGCATTGGCATTGAGAATCGGTTGGCTGAGGACATACGTTTTGTGCATGCACGCCCGCCAGATGCTGAGCGGCTCGCGGGGACGCTCGCCCTCCATGACGGGCCAGGCGGTTTGAAGCGATCTTGGAGGGCGAGCGTCCCCGCGAGCCGCAGCCATGATGGGCCTGGCTTGTGGTCGCTGACTTTTAAGACGCCTCTGGACGCGGCGGGCAAGCAGGATTCGGTGGTGCTTGACAATCATGCCAAGGCTGGCAGGATTTTTGCCGAGCGTACGCACGACGGTATGGCCTTTTTCTGGAAGGGTTTGGATTTGCCCGGAGAACCTGGTGCGGTTGACGTTCGGGCGGATGTGCGTCTCGAGTCTGGTTCGGCGGGTGCGAGCGCGTGGCGGCTCAGCGTGACCAACCGCAGCAAGCGATTCGGACCGGCACTATTCTTCGTTTGTAACGGGTGATCCCTGTCTCTTATACACATCT
>CAYSXF010000447.1:0-2603 GCA_964434815.1 uncultured Lentisphaeraceae bacterium | reverse complement strand
GCTGCGCTGTGTGGCTCAGCCGGGCACGGCGGATGTGCTGCTGCCGCACGGCAACTGGGGCGGTTCGCTGATGCGGCATTACGCGGGGCATTTCGAGGGGCACTATCCCTCGGGCCAATGTCCGCTACAGATGCTGGCGTTTCAGTTGGGCGAGGCGGGTCTGTACATGGCGGCGCATGACGGCGCGGCACGCGACAAGCGCGTGGTCGTGTCGCACGAGCAAGATGTGACCTTCCGTCTACTAGCGGAAAACGCGGGGCTTCCGGGCGCGGCTGGTGCGCCCGACTATCCCGTGGTGATCGCCGCGTACGAAGGCGACTGGTGGCAAGCGGCGCGGCTTTACCGCGCGTGGGCGTTGCGGCAGAAATGGACGTCGATGGGGCCGATCCGCCTGCGGAACGATTATCCGGCGGACCTTCAGAATCTGGGCTTCTGGATGTTGCTGAACGGTAAGCCGGATGGCGTAGTGCGGAACATGAAAGAAGCTGAACGGCTTTATGCGGGAGTGCCGGTCGGTGTGCACTGGTATTGTTGGCATCAGATCCCGTTCGATAACAGCTACCCCGAATATTTCCCGACCTTGGATGGAATGGCCGATGCGGCGCGCGCGCTGGTGGCGCGAGGGCAGACGGTGATGCCGTATATTAACGCGCGGTTGTGGGATCGCGATATTCCGAGCTTCGAAGGGGCTCGCGCGGCGGCGTGCAAACAGCCTTCGGGTGAAGTCTATGTGGAGACTTACGGCTCTGGGCGCAAATTGGTGCCGATGTGTCCTTATACAGGGCTTTGGCAGACCAAGGTGCGCGATGTTTGCCACAGGCTGATCGGCGAGTGCGGTGTGAACGCTATCTACCTCGACCAGATCGGCGCGGCCGCTCCCGCGGCGTGCTATGACGCGTCACACGGGCATCCGGTCGGCGGGGGCCGTTACTGGGCAGACGGTTACCGCACGCTGCTTACGGGCATTCGGTCGGAAGCTGCGAAGGCAGGGGTCGCCCTGACGACGGAAAACACAGCCGAACCATACATGAATGGGGTTGACGCGTATTTGGCGTGGAGCCCGCGCAACGAAAATGACGAGCCCTTGCTGCCGGCGGTGTATTCTGGCTATACGATTTACTTCACGAGCCCGCAATCTGCGAACGATACGGAAGATGCCTTCTGTGCGGCGCAGGCGCGCGATTTTCTGTGGGGCTGCCAGTTGGGGTGGAACGATCCTTGGATCTTGCAAGAAGCGAACAGGGGGAAGCAGCGGTTCCAGTATGAGCTGTGCCGCTATCGGCAGGCTGCCAAGGACTTTCTGGTTTACGGCCAATTGGTGGACGAAGTGCGCCCGTCGCGCGATGTGCCGGTCGCGACGCAGGTGTGGAACCGGAACTCGCCGCACACGGCGCGGCTTCCACAGGTCACGGGGACCATTTGGCGTGACGACCGCGGGCGGCTGGCTGTGTTCGTGGTGAATGCGGGCGGTTCGCCGCAAGCGTTCGCCTTCGATGTGACGCCCGAAAAGTGGCTGGGCAAACGCGGCCCGTGGCGGATGTCATTGCTAACACCAGATGGCGAGATGGCGATTGCCCCGTCACGCAAAGACGGTGTGTTGCTCGGAGACCTGCCGCCGCGCGGAGTCCGCGTCTTCGTGATCGATCAGAGATCTGCTGCCGGCGGCTGAATTTCCTGCTTGATCGTCGAGAGGTCTGGAACGCCAACGAAGTCGCTGTCCGAGGCGTAGCGGTAGGATATTTCGATGTTGTCGTCCATTTGCGCAAGGTCGGGAAGACTCTGCGCCGTTTCGCCTTCGCTGACGCGCCGCGGCATATAGCGGACGACATGCGCGCGCGTGGCTCGCCCGAGCGAATCGGTGGCGACCACGCGATGCCCGTACGCAGTGAACCGCTCCTCTTCCAAACCGCGCCGGCGCATCCAGCCAGTCAGGTTGTTCTTCGCGTCATACAGGTAGCTGTCTTTCCAGTTGCGCGCATAGCTCATGAGCGGGTCGGTGTAGACCGTTTGGCGGCGCGTATAATCGATGCTCACTATCCTGCCGTCATCGGCGTAGGTGCGCTGCTCATTACCCAAAAAGCAGAAGCTGACGAACGAGGGCACTGAGAAGCCTGTGGCCGTTTCGGCGATGATTCCAATGTCCACACGGGCGGTCATGATGCGCTTGCCGTTTCCGATCGGCGTCGGAAACGGATTGTGATAGGCGACTGTGAGCTTCATCAGTGAGCTGTTCGTCGCGCAGGGCGTAAACGTGACCTTTGCGGGGTCGCCCTGAAGCACGACCCAGTGCAGCTTGGCGTCCGTGCGCCGGCACTGCGTCCGGATTTCAAGTGTGCGCGTGCGGGCGGCACCGCGGAAGATGCGCGCGACAGCGAGAGGCGAGTCGAAGAGCTGCTCGGAGCGGAGAATGTCGAAGAAATCGCGGTCGGGGATCATCTGCGTCTCACTCCGGACATTGAGCACGACGATGGGGGGCAAATCGTTCGTCGTCAGCGCGTGGGCCATTTGCACGAGTTTAGCAGTGTCGAGGTTGGCGGCTTGAAAAACAGGCGGGTGGGCGATGCCGGTAAGATAGTCTTCGCGGTTTTTGAGAGTACGTTGCG
>CAYSXF010000446.1:0-4636 GCA_964434815.1 uncultured Lentisphaeraceae bacterium | reverse complement strand
ATTTCTGCCTGTCTCGTGGGCTCGGAGATGTGTATAAGAGACAGGCCTCTGACGTCGGCTAAGCAAATCGAGCGCTTCATCGCGCTCTCCGGCTGCTCAATCCCGGATTCGCTGCGGCAGGCCTCTGCCGCCGAGAACGTGGAGGAGTCCGGGTTCCAGTTCGCACTCAACCAGTGCCGCGACCTGCTTGCGGAAGGTGCTCCAGGCATTCACCTCTATACGCTTAACCAGTCCGCTCTGTCCGCCCGCCTCCTCGCCGTTCTCCGCGCCGAAAAACGGCTCTGATACCACGAACGAATTCGCATAGCCTCTATGTGCGTGGCACTACTTCTCCACGCTTCCAAGCAGCGCGATCTCGCGGTAGACGTTGAAGCCGGCGGGGCCGTTCCTGAAGAGAAACCGGACGGCGGCGACCTTCTGAGACAGCGGCTTGCCATCGGCGCGAACGAGGTCAACACTGTTGAGGCCGGATTCGGCGGCGTGACCGACGGTGGCGAGCTTTTCGAAGCGTTGCGGCTCGGCGGCAGTCGCGGCCCAGACCTCGTAGTGCTGCGAAGCACGCGCGTCGTGATGGCAAGCGACCGTGCAGACGCCGCACAGCGTGACCGCTTTCTTGAACGCGAGCGTCAGCGTGTCGCCCTCGCCGAAACCGACGAACGTGCGCCCGTCGTTCTCCGAGACTTCCGTTCCCGCGCTGTTCAGAACCTGGCCGTTGAAGAGCGCTGTGAAATCGCGCCCGCCTCCCGGATGCGAGGCCCTGCCGCTCGCTTTGAACCAAGCCGCGTCGTTGAGCAGGTTATTGTCTGCGCTTTTTCCGGCACCCGCAGCAAACGTGTAGCGCACGCCGCCGCGCTCTTCAGTTTCGCTGGCCGCTGTGTCCGCCGCACCCGCAAGGGCACCCGCGCTTTCCGGCCACTCGCGGGAGAGCAGGCGCACCGGCCCGAGCAAGCCGGAGATCGGATCGCCGCGGTAGCGCGAGGGGATCGTCTGGTAGTGGTTCGCCAGCGTGTTGTAGACCAGCACCTCGAACGTGTTCTCACCCGCTTTAAGAAAACCTGTGACCTCCTGCCGCCACGGAGGCGCGACCCGCACGCCGGCCTTCTTGCCGTTTACCAGAATCTCAGCCGTGCCAGCCACGCGCCCGAGATCGAGCGTCACCTTGGCCTTTGCCTCTTTGGCGGTGAGCGTCAGGCGCGTGCGGTAGCGAACCCCGCCTGAGTAGTTGTTGAGGATGCCGACCTTCGACCAGTCGCCCAGCGCCATCAAGCCGCTGCCGTCCGTCTCAACAGCAACCGGCTCGTGGATGAGTCCGCCTCCGGTCAGGCCCGCACGCGCGGGACGCACGCGCAACGCCACAGTCGCGGCACGCGCGGGAATCTTGGCCGCCACGAAGCGCCCTTCCTTCTGGGCCTTCATTGGCAGGCCGTCAAGCCAAGCCTCGACCGCTCCTTCCGCATGTACGCGGATCGCCGCTGTGCCGGGTGCGGTCTCGAAGCGGAACCACTCGGCGGGCCGCGTTCCGGCCGACACGTCGAACGGGATCACGTTGCGGTCGTCATACCAGCGCATCGCGAGCGGAGTTCTGGTCTTCGGCACGGGAGAATTGTGGAGGCGGAACACGAGGTGTCCGCGCCCCGCCTTGTCGTAGCGGGCGAGCACCGGATTGGCTCCGGCCTTGAGCGCAGCGGTGTCCTTCACCGCTTCGCCGTTGACATACAGCGCGGCGGGAGTGAGGATCGGCGAGGTGTGGCTGCCGTCCGCAGGCGGCTCGCAGCTGACCAGCACGTCCGCAGGCTGCGCCTTGTCCGAGGTCACGCAGCTCCAGACATAGTACCTTGAACCAGCGGTTTCCTCCACATAGTGCGTCTCATTCAGAGCGCCTTTCGGCTTGCCCAGACAAAGGAAATCGTCGGTCACTGTGCGCTTGAGGCCGTGGTATCCCTGGTGCCCCGAGTCGCCTTCCTTGCCGTAGCGCCACGAGAAGTCATAAGGCTGCCACGTGAACGTGCGGCCGCCGACGGACACGGACGAACACGGACGGACACAGACGAGGTTCGCCAATGATGCTTCAAGCTGCGTGACATCCGTCTCTTTCGGGATCGGCCCGAGCACGTAGAACTGCGTGCCAAAGCCGTGCAGCTTGTGTTCCCACGCGCGGTCATCTGTCGCAGGCAGCATCGCGGTCTTGGCTAGCGCGTCGGTTTCGACCGCCCACGCGAAGCGCCGGGCCTCGACGCCGATGGTGCGGTTCTCCGGCGTGGCCGGAAGACGGAAATCGCCGTGGCTGTTGTCCATGGTCGGCTCGAACGCGACGGTCCATTCCCTGGGCAACGCCTTGGTGCGCTCGGGCCGCGTGTCCGCAGGCGGTGGATTGACGTGCGGCTTGCCCGGCGTGAAGACCACGATGTTCGCCTCATAAGCTTCCAGCGGGAGTTCGACTTGCGTGCCCGTCGCTGTCTCGGCTGTCACGCGCAACGGCGAAGTCGCTCCTGTCCAGGGGTCCCAGAGTTCGACGGCGCCCTTGGCGCGGAATTCAACCGTCTTGCCCGGCTGGGCATCCATCACCATGTAGATGTCGCGCGGACCGGCCTTGCGGTGCAACGCGCGAACCGTCTGGCCGATTCCTTTCACGTCCTGAGCAAAAGCGCGGCGGACCGCTTCGACGGCCTGCTCGCCTGTGGTCAGGCGGCACGCGGGCGCGAAGGCGCGGTCGTTCATCGCAGTTAGCGCGGCATCGTCGCGGCCGGCGTGATCCGATGCAACGGGCAGGGCGCCCACACAGCAGACCCTGCCGCCCGCCTGCGCGAAGGCCGCGGCCTTCTCGATGCTCGGCCAGCGCACCGCCTTCATGTTCGGGAAGACCAGCGCGCGATAGGCTGCGCCCGCGTCCTTCACTTTCAGCAGCCCGCCTTCCACGACCGCACGGGCGAGCGATTCGTTGTCGATAAATTCGAAGTTGATGCCGGCCGTGAAGAGCCGCCGAGCCAGGTCGAAAGCAGTGTCCTTCGCCTGGTCGCCGTCCATCTCCGCCTCATAGGGCGCGACCGGATATACCACGGCCACGTCGCACGCGAGATGCCCTTGGCTCAGCAGATAGGAAAGCCGGTCGAAGTAGCCCAGGAAGGTTGTCATGTGCGCCCAGTACGGCATGCGGAAATGATAACAGGGCGGCGCCCACTCCCAATATGACCCATACGTGGAATAGTACAGCCCGTGCAAATTGAACAAGGTCGTTCCGTACAGATAGTTCTCTCGCGTCGCGAACATCAGCGTCTCAGGCGTCGCGCCCCAGCCGAGGCTGTGGTAGCCTTCGAGCCACACGCGAGGCCGCTGGTAGAGGTCGGCGATGGAAGACGAAACCTTGCCCTTGATGAAGTCCGCCTTGCCGCCCGGCGTGTCATGGCCCGGAGCGCTATACCACCGCGTGGCGCGGAAGTAGTCGCCGAACTCGTGCGGGTTCAGGCCGCGGCCGCCCGGGTCGCAGCCGAAGATCATGCCGCGCGACGCGTGCCAGGTGTAGATCGGCTGGAAATAGCGCTCCTCCATGAGCGCCATGCGCACGTCCGCATAGTCCATACGCACCTTGGGCGTGACCGAGCCGATGTCCTGCCACATGGCGGGCAGAACCTCCATGAGATCGTAGCCCTTGCGCTTCTGAAACTCCTTGGCGAAATCGGCGTTCCAAGCGAACTTCTCCACGCTGATGTGCAGCTCGTCGTTGAAGAAATAGTTGAGCCCTGCTGAGGAGTGCCCCGGTGCGCGGTCCTCGAAAGGCTGGAAGAAGCCGCGGATCACCGTCGCTCCCGCGTCGGGCAGGAGCGGGTTGAGCGAGCCCGGCTTGCGCTCCGCGCGGAAGGCCCACACGTCCCACTCGCCTTCCGGTGCCTGCCACGCGAAGGCCCCATCCTTCATCTGCGGCGTCAGATCCGTGCCGCCGCGCTCGGGCTGACCCGCCTTCAACCGGTACGCGCGCACGGCGAACGCGTCGTCGGACAGCTTCTTCTCGATGCGATCCCCGCCCTTCACGCGCCACGGGCCGTCTTTCTCCAGTTGGATCGCGTTCAGCTCCGGCTTGCTGTAGAAGAGGGTGAAGAACAGGTTGGTCGCGCCGCGCGGCCAGTCCAGCGTGTAGGTGCTGAGGCCGATGCCCATGTTGCGCTCGGCGCAGGCCTGCGCGACTTTCTCGTAGACCGCCCACCACGCCTCGGTGAAGACCGGCGGCTCGTCCTGATCGGTCAGCCAGCCCGGCGTGTCGTGGTGCGAGTAGTTCACCTGCACGCCGCTGATCCCCTTCTTGTGCAGCGCGTCGAGCTCCCCGATTAAGCGATCCGTGTCGAGCGAGTCGCCCGTCCACCACCAATAAGGCACCTCGCCGTAGCCTGGCGGCGGGCTTATGAATCCCGGCAGCACGTCCAGGTTCGGATCACGCGACGGCCGCCCCGTGCCGCCAGCGAACGCGCCGGACGCGAGAAACAGCAGGCTCAATCCAAGTAATGTATTTTTCATGCGCTCCCCGTTAAACCCATTTCGCGTGTTTCGTTGTTAAACACCCTTTTTTTCAAACCGCCTTCTCACGTCGCACGCCGCGACCGCGAAAGCCGTCACCACATTGAGCGAGTTCTTGCGGCCGAAAAGC
>CAYSXF010000445.1:0-4639 GCA_964434815.1 uncultured Lentisphaeraceae bacterium | reverse complement strand
GAGCCAGCATTTCGCTCGTCGCGCAAACGTACAACATTTCCGGGGACCTGCCGCGCTTTCTTTTGACCTGGTCGCTGCTTGGGCTGCCGCTCGTCTACCTGTTCGACGCGGTGGTGCCTTTGCTGCTCTACCTCTGGGGCATCACCGAGTGGGCCTGCCATCTGCGGTGCGAGGACGGCTTCAACGGCGGCTACTGGCTGCTTGCCGCGCTGCTTCTGCCGCAGCTCGTGCGGTGGCTGCGGGCCGGGCGCTATCTGACTCGCCCGACCCTGTCGCTTTGGGCGCTGTGCGTGAGCGTGACGGTTGCGGCCGGCGTGACGCTGGAGCGCGTGCTGCCCGGCCTCTGGATCATACTCTATGCGGGGCTCTTTGCGCTGATGTTCCTTGTGGGCGAATTCTGGTTCTGCGAGGCCGATGGCTTCTGGTCGCGCCCCCTGCGCCACTTCGGTGCCGCCGGCGTGCTGGTGCTGTCGTTCATGCTCACCTTCGAGTGGCCATGGCACGCGATCGGATGGCTCCACTGGTCCGATGATCATTACAGGGAACTCTCCTGGAGGGTGATACCCGATGCCGCGCTGGGCGGAGTGATTCCGCTGTGCGCGCTCGCACTCCTCGTGATGGCCGTGCGGCGCAAGACGCCGCTCGGGCTGCTTTTCGGATGCTTGCCCCTCGTTGCCAACGTCGGCTATTGCATCGCCAGCACCACCTTGACCTACGCGCCGTCTGCGGGACTCTTCGACCTCTATCTGCTGGTCGCCGGCCTCTGGCTGCTGGTGACCGGCTTGCGGATCGACAAACAGGGTCAGATGAACATCGGGCTGCTGACACTCGCCGCGCTGGTCGTCGCGCGTTTCTTCGACAGCGACCTCAGCTTCCTGCTGCGGGGCTTGGTTTTCATCGTCCTCGGCATCGCGTTCCTTGTCGCGAACGTGGTCATGCTGCGCCGGAAGGGGGTCAGCCATGAGCAAGCGTAATGTGATTCTGCTCGTTTTCGCGGCGGTCGTGGCGGCGCAGCTCGCCGTGCCCGCGTGGATGATTGTCGAACACGAACGGACGCTGAGCTACGGCCAGGTGTTCAAGTTCAGGACGCGCCCGCTCGATCCGGTGGACGCCTTCCGGGGCCGCTACGTATGGCTGGGCCTGGAGCCGGACAAGGCCAAGGTGCCGGCGGGCAGTCACTGGCAATACAATCAGAAAGCCTTCGCCGTGCTCGGCGCGGACACGAACGGTTTCGCCGTCGTTAAGCGGCTCGAACGCGTCAAGCCGCTGAACGAGCCCGCCGTGCCGGTGCGCTCGAGGTGGTTCAACGACAAAAAGGGCGAGGCGAGCATCGACTGGCCTGGACTCGATCGCTACTACATGGAGGAGGGCAAGGCGCCCGGAGCCGAGGCCGCCTATTGGCAACATACGAACCGCACCAACCGGACCTGCCACGTGACGGTCCGCGTCCTGGGCGCGAGCGCCGTGATCGAGGACTTGTTCGTTGAGGGCCAGCCCATCCGCGACTGGCTGCGCAAGCACCCTGCGAAGTGACGTTCGTTTAACCTTAAAATAGTTGATCTGGCGGCGTTTCGTTAGAATGTGGGACAGGCGTCCTCGCCTGTCAGCGCCAAAGCAAGAGGTTTATGGGAAGACAGGCGCGGACGCCTGTCCTACAACTGCGTCACCATCAACTATCTTGAATCCTACCCCGAGCCCGTTGCGGACGCCTCGGGGAGGCGTCCCTACCCGGAATAGGCTACACTTTTACAAAACTGCTTTAGCGGCTCACGGGGACGTTCGCCCTCCAGTCCTGGCCCGCGCAATGGAGGGCGAGTGTCCTCACGAGCCGAACAGCGATTGGCTGCTTTAGGGGCTGGCGGGCTGGAGCCAGACGCGGCCGCGGAAGAACTGCTGCGGCGCGGGAACCGTGTTCGTCACGGCTACGAACTGGCCTAAGCCGGGTGTGTTGGCGAGGCCGGGAACTGCGGCCCAGTCGCGGGCGACAAGGTTGGTGGTTTGGTCCAGCCCGTAACGGCGCGTCAGTCCGGTATAGCCATAGCCTGACGCCGGAAGCGCGTTGAAGCCCACAACCGGCCCGTTGACATTCCCGAAGATCGAAACGTAGAAGAAGTCGTTCGGGTCATTCGGGTTCGTGCCGTCGATGTACTCCTCGTAATTGCTCCGGCCGTCGCCGTCGGCGTCGTCTCCGGCGCGGCTCAGATCAATGGCCAAACCTGTGGCGTGGCCGAAATTCAGCCAAGTCCATGAATCGGGTATGCCGTCGCCGTTGCTGTCCGGCAGTCCCGGCAAGTCCTGGAAGAGCGCGGTGGCCGAGGCGTCGGTGTCCGGCATCACGAGCACGGTGGAGGGCGCGTTCGTCTGGAGCACAGGCTGGCCGGTCCAGCGCGTGAAGGCGAGTCCGGGCGGGTTGTCCATGGCTTGAACCGTGACTGTGCTGCCGGGCAGGTATTGGCCGCCGCCGTCGCCGTTGACGACATTGAGACTGCACGCATTGGTGCCCGCAGACGGCAGGTCCCCGCCGATCTGGAGCAGGTAGGCGGCGAGCTGGTCGATCTGGTTGGGGCTCAGGTGCGAGGTCTTGCCGTGCTTGTCGCCCGCATTGAACGTCGTCAGCACGTCGCGCATGGTCTGGGCCGAACCGTCATGCAGGTAGGGGGCGGTGCGCCACAATTCAAAGAGCGGGGGCGGGACATAGCCCGTGATGTCGTTCTGGGTCCAGTCGTACTCGTGGCGCGTGGCGACGTCGTACTTGTTGGTGTTGGCGTAATAGTAGTCGGACCGGTGGCAGTGCAGGCAGCGGGCTTCGGAGCTTTCGAAGATGGCCTTGCCCTGGACGGCGTCGGGGGTGAGCTTGCCGTTGACCCAGTACGGGCTGGGCTCGGGTTCGAGCGCCGTCAGGAAGTTGTAGATGTCGTCGTAGTCCTGCTGCGGGTGGGCCTGGAACTCGATGAACTTGAAGCCGGCCTGGACGCCGACCATGGCGTTGGCGCGGATGCCGGTCCACATGGCGGGCTCGGTGCGCGGAGCGTAGAGCATGGACTTGGTGTTCTTGGGGTTGCCGAAGCCGTCGTTCATCATGTCCCAGTTCATGCCGTCGGCGCGGGCGCCGGGGTGGCAGGTGACGCAGGAGACCCAGCGCTGGTAGCTGCCGTTGGCGTCGTGGAAGAGGCGCTCGCCGCGGCGGAGCGTGTCTTCGGCCGGCTGCTGGCCGAGAGCGATCGCGCTGGCGGTGACGCCGTTGGTGCCGACCAGCAGCACCTGCCCGGCGAAGTAGGCCGCCACGGCGACCTGCGTTTGGCCGGGGGATAGGGCGATGCCGCGCGGGCCCTCGGTTGCCAGCGAGATGCGCTGCACGAGGTTGCTGCGGTAGAGCGTGCTGAGGTCGTAGCCCAGATTGGCAAGCAGAACCGGGTCGGCGGCCAGCATGGCCTGAAGGCCGCGGAGGTTAAGCTTGGCGATTTCGCGCACGCCCGACAGCGAGGCCCACAGCGTGCCGCCGTCGGCGCTCAGCGAGATGCCCCACGGGTTTGCCGCGCCGTCGACGCTCTGGTCGAAGAGCGCCGTGGCGTAGACCTGCTTGCTCTGGAGGTCGATGATGCTCAGGGCGCTGGTGCTGACCCAGCCGCG
Source organism: uncultured Lentisphaeraceae bacterium (assembly GCA_964434815.1). Taxonomy (GTDB): domain Bacteria; phylum Verrucomicrobiota; class Kiritimatiellia; order RFP12; family UBA1067; genus CAYSXF01. The sequence goes on along the minus strand of CAYSXF010000445.1, from coordinate 1,009 downwards.
GCTGAGCTGCGTGGTCGGGAGGTGCGAGCGGCCCAGCAGATGGGGCACATAGGCCCAGCGTCCGTCCGGCGAACAGACCGGGCGCTGCACCGAGGAGGCCCCTGCGGGCAACTGGATCTGGGCCACCTCGCTCGGGTCGTTGAGGTTGATGAGGCTCAGCCCGGCGCCCAGCAGCGGGTCGCGGCCGTCGCCCAGCGGCAGGTGGTTGGCCACGAGCGCGAACTGCTGGTTTGGCGTGACGGTGACGAAAACGGGTTCGCGGATGACCGACACGTGCGCCCGCGTCTCGCCGCTCGTCAAGTCGAGCAGCGCCACGCGGTTGAGGCCGCGGTCCGCCACCAGCAGCATGTTTTTGCCGGAAGCCAGCGCGAGCCCCGAGGGCTTGGGGCCGACGGCCAGACGGCGCAGGACGGCCCCCGTGAGCGGGTTGACCTCCGCGACCGAACCGGCGCCGTACTCGGACACCCAGAGGCTGTTGGTGCCGTTCCACTGGAGGTCGCGCGGCTCGCCCGCCAGCGGGACCGTGCGGAGGAGCTGGGCCGACACGGGCGACACCAGCGCCAGCGTGTGAGCGGTGACATCGGCGACCGCCAGAAGGCTGCCGTCAGGCGACCAGGCGACCTCTTGCGGCGAATGGTACGTCCCTTGCGACGAGACGGTGATGCTGACGGTGTCGGCTCCGGTCAGCTCGCCGTCGGACGCCGAGAGCTGCAGCACGTAGACGCCATTGGTGCTGAACGTGGCGGTGGTGTTGGTGGCATTCGGGTTGGCGAAAGCGACTGTTCCCGGCCCTTTGACCTTGCTCCACGTCACGGCGCAACTGCCCGGTGGATTGGGCTGGCCGTCGTCACTGACGAAACCGCACAAGGGGCTGTTTGTCCCGATTGTCGCGAAGGCGTCCGGGCCCGCTTCGACGAGGGGGGCCTGATTGCCGCCGGCGCCTGTGACCGTGACTGTGCCGGTCCTGTCTCTTATACACATCTCCGAGCCCACGAGACAGGCAGAAATC
>CAYSXF010000444.1:0-4640 GCA_964434815.1 uncultured Lentisphaeraceae bacterium | reverse complement strand
ATCTACACCTCTCTACTCGTCGGCAGCGTCAGATGTGTATAAGAGACAGGATATGTCCAGCCGACTCTTGGACGAACTCCGATAGATCGGCGGTGCAGTTCAGTTCAAGCGACACGCCCGAGACCCGCGCGAACCTGCGGCTAAACACCGCCAGCGCTTCCCCAAGCGTCTGCGTTTCGAGATCATGCAGGGTGAGGTCGTACGAGATCCCGCGAGTCAGCCGCAGAATATAGCTGGCCTGCTCGGCCATGGCAGCCGGATGGCCACTCGTTGCAGGGTCGCCCAAGCCTGCCTTGCCGAAACGTTCCGCCATCCGAAGCAGCCCGACTAGCTCTTGGCAAGGTCCGTCGTGAATCTCCTGCCCGATGCGATGAGCCTCGCCGTCGGCGGCATCCAGCGCAAGGCTGATTGCCATGCGCAACTCCTTTTCGCGGCTATCGACCATTTGGCTCAGCTTCATGTTAGCGGACTGCAACTGCTCCTGCGTGCACCGCATCTGCTCATGCTGTCCGGCCAGCTCGGCATACGCGCGATGCAGAGCGAGATGGGTGCGCACGCGGGCCAGTACCTCGGGCTCGCGAAATGGTTTTGCAATATAATCCACACCCCCGTTGTTGAACCCCTTGGCGATGTCTTCGACAGAGGACAGGGCGCTGATGAAAAGGATCGGAATCGGCCGCAGAGCGTCACTCGACTTGAAGCGGCGGCAGACTTCGTAGCCGTCAATGCCCGGCATCCAAATATCGAGCAGCACCAAGTCAGGCGGCTCTGCCTGCGCGGCCACGAGCGCGAGTTCGCCGCGCGGAAAAACGGACACGCGATAGCCAGCTTGAGACAGCGCGGCTTCCAGCACGTTCAAGTTATCAGGCTCGTCATCGATGATCATGACGGTGACGCCTGGAGGTGTTGAAGAATTTGAATTCATCACGCGGGCACTCAAGTCTCATTAACGCATCTAATATATCAGATGCGGTAGCGGCATGCATCCTATTTTTTTCGCATGTTTATACCACAGTTAGACCACATAACAATATATTTGTAGTCAGCAGACTACACGAAAATCAGAACAGCGGCTGACAGACCCCGGGAACGCTAAGTGATAAAATTAACACACAAAAAGGGAGAAAGTCATGCTTTTATTGTCAGCGTTCAAGAAATTCTTTGCCGCACTCTTAGGTGCAACGATGGTCATTCACGATGATGATGTCGACGTGCCTCGCGACAAGACAAGCGTTGACGACGTTGACGTGTCTCGCGACAACTCCCGTGATGCCGACGTTGCTGTGTCCCAGACTTGGGCAGACTCCGAAGAGGTGGTTCGTTTACCCGAGCACTTCATTCAAAGGCCTGCCAAGTGGTAAGCGCAAGGGAGTTTCGTGTCCGCGACCCGCGATCCGGGCGACTTTGTTTGTTTTGAATTTAATTTGGTTAAGGACCTGTTGAATTTTGTTTTCAAGAGGAATCCGTCGTGCGGTTCAACCATCAACGAGAATCGGACCGTCAGGGGAAGTCGAAAGACGATGCCATTCGAAGCTAAGAAAGACGATGAGCACAATCTGATCATCCACGTGGGGCACGGCCAGATACATTTCGCCGATATCGAGGCGGAGCTAGCGGCGTGTTTCGGCGAGGAGGGCTGGACACGACACTCGCTATGGGACTTGAGAGACGCAAACCTGACTCTGCTCAGCGCCGAAGAGGTGAGGACGCTGGCCCAGCGAGCTGTCTCCTATGCCCGCAAGCACGCGGGAGTGAAAAACGCGTGGGTCGCGGTCGCAGCCTCGGACTTCGGCCTCTGCCGAATGTCCGAAATGCTCGCCGACGGCGTGGGGCTGAGCCTCGCGGTTTTTCACGACTACGACGAAGGCTTGAGGTGGATCATAACGTGAGCCCGACCGCGCAGGCGAGGCACGCTATCCACACCTGCTTCGAGCCGATTTAGGCCGAATGCTCTCGGCAGTCACTGACCCGATGATGCACAAAAGAGAGTGACACACCTATGAAGACTCCAGTTGAAGGATACCCTTATAATGCCCGATGAGACTCGCGCCACCGTCATGATCGTCGACGACGAGCCCGAAAACCTGAACGTGCTGGAAGCCGCGCTGTCCCACGCCGGCTATCGCGTGTCCGTCTTTCCTCGCGGCGAGTTGGCGCTCGCCTTTGCAAAAGATGAACCTCCCGACCTCGTCCTGCTCGACACCCGGATGCCGGGCATGGACGGCTATGAAGTCAGCCGACGTTTCAAGGCGGATGATAAACTCCATACGATCCCAATTCTTTTCATCAGTGCCCTCTCGGCGCCAGAAGACATCGTTTCAGGTTTCGCATGCGGCGGAGTGGATTACATTGCCAAGCCCTTCCGTGAACCCGAGGTGCTGGCCCGTGTGCGCACGCATCTGGCCCTGAGCAAAGCGTATCTCACGCTATCCAGCCAACACGAGCAGCTTCGGGTGCTAGAACGACACCGCGACACGCTTGTCCATATGCTGGTGCACGATATGCGCAGCCCCTTGCAGGTTATCCTCTCTAATCTCGAGATGGTTGTAGAGAGTGGCGCCAAGGATCTGAAAGCGGAGGATCTCGACTGCCTCCACTCGGCCATTCACGGCACACGCCTTCTTGGGCGCATGGTGTCAACAACCGTTGACCTCAGCCGGATGGAATCAGGCGACGTCCCGTTGCAGCGTGAAGCCGTATCGGTCCACGTGATTTTCGAGGGCGCGCGCGCGCAATCGCTCGACCCTTTGAGCCGCCGCCTCGTCACCGAGCACATTGCCGATTCCTGTCCGCGCCTGCTGTGCGACATTGAGATCAGCGTGCGAGTTGTCGCAAACCTTCTGGCCAATGCGCTCAAATATTCACCCGACGACATCGCGTTCGGAGCGGAGCCTGACCCCAGGGGTATCCGCATCTGGATTCGGGATCGAGGCCCCGGCATCCCCGCCCAGTTTCACGCACGCATCTTTGAAAAATTTGGCGTCGCAGACCAGGCCTTGGAAAACCGTCAGCCGTCAACAGGCCTGGGGCTGGCTTTTTGTAAATTGGCCGTGGAAGCTCAAGGCGGCACCATCGGCGTCGAAAGTGAGCCTGGCAAAGGCAGCACCTTCTGGTTTACGCTTCCGTCTACACTCGAGAGCAAGAATAGAAACCGTGAATGATCCCTACCTTGTGAAAAGTTGAGCTGTTCACACGCGTCCGCGCGTTCCTCAGCCGTCAGCGCTTCGACGGATGCGGGTGAATCTTATTCCGCTGTCGAAAAGGACTTGGACTTAACCAGGTAGGGGCAAGCGTCCCCGCTTGCCCGGACAGGCGAGGACGCCCGTCCCTACCGCCCCTACCTACGAAGGTTGCCGTTCCGGTCCCGGCTCGCGGTAGGGCGCGACCTCCGGACGGGCCGTTGTTCGTCGGAAGGTCAATGAAACGCGCATACGCTTTTCTGTCACTTAACCTTTTTTTGTTGTTTACCGCTATAGGACTAAAGTCGTATAATAGCGACATTGATGAAAGGAGCATAAAGCAATGAATGCCGGTTGCAAACAAGGTCATCATGGGATATGATAATAAAGTAAGTTACAATTGAGTGATTCGCCGTGTGAATGGATGGAATCATGAGGAGCACACTCAATGGAGTCAAAAGAAACAATTTTGAAATTAAGACCCCGATCTCTCAGGCTCGCCTGTCTGTTGGCTATTACACTTGTCATCGCACTGGGGTGGACGTTATATCAGTGCGCTGAGATACGAGTTGAACGGGAAGCCCGCGATAACTTGATGTTTATTGACCGCATGAAAGGCGATCAGCTCAACATCTGGCATCGGCAGCGGCTGAGCGATATCGCGTTTATTGTCCGCAACCCCGTGAATGACCACCATATCGCCCCCCTTCTGTCGGGTTTGGCCAAGGAAGAAGATCGCGAAGCGACACTGGAGTGGATGGGAGCGATCCTGAAGGACAGTTTCTACCGCAGTGTCGTGCTGGCAGACACTCGGGGTCAGGCGCGCCTCGCTGTGGGGCCGGCCGATATGAATCTGACGGCGGATGACCAAAGCAACATCGTACAGGTAGTCCGGTCCGGGAAGAGTTTGTTCGACACGATCCATAGCGCCGACAACATCGGCCGGCTGCACACCTCGCTCTATGTACCCGTCATGCGCCAGCACACACCCGAATGTCTGGGCGTCATGATGTTGGAGATAGACCCCGCCGATTTCCTTTTCCCCTTGTTGCGAAACTGGCCTTGGCACAGTCACTCCGGCGAAACCGAACTGATTCAAAGCGACGGTCGCGACGCGATTATCATAAAAACCCAAGCGCACGGAACAGGGTCGTTCGCGCCGCTGCACATTTCCCTGGCTGAATCCAATCAGTTGTCGGTCATCGCGGCCAGCGGACACACCGGTCTTGTGGACCTTGTCGACTACCGCGGCGTGGAAGTGCTGGCCGCGTTACGCCCCGTTCCAGATGCGCCTTGGCACTTAGTCTCTAAAATTGACCGTGCCGAGGTGCTTGCCCCCTTGCGCCGTGACGCGCTGATCATCACCGGCGGCATCCTCGTTCTTCTGACGCTCGTCGGATTGCTGTTCTTATACCACCGGCTGATTTTAGTTAGACTAAACTTCCGCTACAAAGCGTTTGC
>CAYSXF010000443.1:0-4642 GCA_964434815.1 uncultured Lentisphaeraceae bacterium | reverse complement strand
CTTATGCCAATTACGCGACCGGCCAAGTGACCTTCGCCGCGACCGGCACGCCCCCCTCTGGCGGCTCCGTCACCGGTTCGATTGCTGCTGGCACTGGCTCTGTTACCGCATCCATCGCTGTCGTGAATAACGGCCTCGGTCAACAACAGGCCATCATGACCGTGACTGCGGTTGGCTCTGGCACTCTGGTTGCCGGTGGTCCGATCTCCGGCTCTGGCGTCGTGTCCGGCACAACCGTTCTGTCGCAGCTGACTGGCACTGCTGGCGGCATCGGAACCTATCTGGTGTCTATCTTCCAGACCGTAGCCAGCACGACCATCTCGCAGACCTATGGCGTCCTGACCGTCTCGGCTGTCTCTTCCGGCTCTCTGGCCGTGGGTGACGTGCTGTCTGGCGCGAACGTGACCGCCGGAACCGTCATCACCCAACTCGGCACTGGCACGGGTGGCCTTGGAACCTATTACGTCCAGACCACGCAGACCGCCGCTTCCGCCACTGTGAACGCGACGGGCGCTGTCGAAACCAAGTGGATCGCCGTATCCACTGGTGTGGCGGGCGACCTGATCAAAATCTCCTCTCACCTGCTCGGCTAAGGATCACCGCATATGGACCCGATCTTCAATCTCCTGGCCGAGCGCGGCGCCGTTTTCATGGACGGCCTCGCTGGCGATACCAGCCCCAAGTTCGACGCCGTGCTTGGCTTCGCCAATGACGCGTCACTGCGCGCTTGGCAAGGCCGGTTCGCAATGGACAGTCAGCCGTCCATCATCACCACGCCGAACTCCGGCATCCCGTCGTATCTCTCGATGTATACCGACCCGGCGATCATCGAAATCCTGTTTGCTCCGAACAAGGCGGCGGCGATCTTCGATGAAGTGAAAAAGGGCGACTGGGTCACCGACACCGCGACATTCCCCGTCGTCGAACATACCGGCGAAGTGTCGTCCTATGGCGACTACAACGAAAACGGCATGTCCAAGGCCAACACCAACTTCGTGCAGCGTCAGGCTTACACCTATCAGACGTTCTCGAACTGGGGTGAGCGCGAGGCTGAAAAGGTCGGTCTGGCGAAGATCAATTGGGCGCAGGAAATCTCCACCGCCTCGATCACGGTCCTGAACAAGTTTCAGAACCTGACCTACTTCTATGGCGTGTCCGGCCTTCAGAACTACGGCCTGCTGAACGATCCGTCGCTGTCCGCCTCGATCCAGCCTGGTCCGAAGGTATACGGCGCCGCCGCGCATGGCCCGTGGCTGACCGGTGGCGTCGTGACCGCGACCCCGAACGAAATTTACGCCGATGTGAGCGCACTCGTTCAACTGCTGATCACTCAATCCAATGGCCTGCTGGATCAGGAAAGCAAGTTCACGCTCGCATTCCCGCCTGGTGTCGCCACCGCGTTTAACGCAACGTCTCAATTCAACGTGAGCGTGGCTGACCAGATCAAGAAGAATTACCCGAACATGCGCCTCGAAAGCGCCGTCCAGTATGCGACGACTGCCGGGAACGTGGTTCAGATCATTGCTGACAGCGTCGAAGGCCAGGATACTGGCTACTGCGCATTCACTGAAAAGCTGCGCGCGCATCCGATCATCGTCGGTGCGTCCAGCTTCAAGCAGAAGAAGTCTCAGGGAACCTGGGGCGCCATCATCCGCATGCCCTTCGCGATTGGTTCGATGCTGGGCGTGTAATAATCGGGCTTAATTCGGGGGAATTACATGGCCGGAACTGTAACTGTTGCCTGCAAACTGCCCAACGGCATCGTGCTGGATATTCGAGACGATGCGGGCGTTGTCCTGAAGTCCGTGACCTTGAACGGGTCACGGCATCGGGTCCGCCCTGATGGCATGCCGATCTTCGCGTGGCAGATCGAAGGCGGATACGGCATCACGCCGAACGTCGATGAGGATTTCTGGAACGAGTGGGCGCGGACCAATGCGACCTACGGCCCGTTTCAAAAGCGCATGATCTTCGCGCTTCCGAAACTGGATAGCGTTCTGTCCAAGGCGCGCGAACAGGACGAGATCAAATCGGGCCTTGAACCCCTCGACGGTGAGGGTAAAGATAGCCGGATCGACGCGAGAATTCAGCCCGCCAAGGAATAACCGACATGGCCCAAGTTGTTTTCGATTACACGACTTGGGCCGCTCGTTATCCTGAACTCGCCGGATCAGTCGCCGCGCCTCTCGCTGCACTGTATTTCGATGAAGCGACGTTGTATTGCTCAAACGGTGATGACGCGCTCGTCCCGTATGATCCGACAAACGGCGTCACGACCCGCGCGACATATCTGAACATGCTGACCGCGCACATTGCCGCACTCAACGCGGTGATCAACGGGCAGGCTTCGTCGCCGCTCGTGGGGCGCATCTCGTCCGCGACTGAAGGCAGCGTATCCGTCAACGCCGACCTGGCCGCGCAACCTGGTTCTGCTGCATGGTATCAGCAGACAAAATATGGCGCGGCGTTCTGGGCTGCATCGGCTCCGTATCGGACCATGCGATACATTCCCGGCCCGCAACCGAACTACGGCGCGTATCCATACTCTGACACGGGTGGATACCGATGGAACTGAGCGGCGGAGCGAAATTGGACGCATACCTAGCGAACATATCCAAGCGTGCGCCGACGCCTGAAACCTTGCGCGTGGGGTTTCTTGAAGACGCGACATATGACGACGGCACGCCCGTTGCCATGGTCGCGGCGATCAACAATTTCGGGGCGCCCGCTAAAGGGATTCCGCCGCGTCCGTTTTTTTCCAACATGATCAAGGAAAAATCCGACGGGTGGGGGAAAACGCTCGGCAAGGCGCTGGACTATACCGGCATGGACGTCACGGCATCGCTTGGACTGATGGGCGAGAAAATATCCGGCCAGCTTGCCCAGTCGATCCGCGAAACCAACGCGCCGCCGAATTCGCCTGTGACCAACCTGCTGAAGCAACGGTTTCCGATGAGTGGGCAGACGTTTGCGGATGTCATGGACGCAAGGCGTGATGTCGCGGCGGGTGAGGATGCGCCCGCCGGTAAACCGCTCGTTCAGACTGGAAACATGCTCAACAGCATCGGCTATGACATCAACGGCGTGAAGGGCGGCTGATCATGAACCTGCACGCCATCGTCTCGCCATACATCACGCCCGTGAATCCATGGATCGTCGGATCGGTCAAGGTAAGCACGGGTTACACGACTGACGCGGCGTATCATCGCTACCCGACGTTCGCCACGTTTGATGGCGTCAACATGCAGGTTCATGCGCTGACCGCAAAAGAGATTGAGCACATTGATAGCCTGAACATTCAAGGGATCATGCGCGTGGTCTATATGAATGGGAACATCGAGGGCCTCGACCGGTTCGCAGGCAAGGGCGGCGATCTGCTGATATTCAACGGTCAGACGTGGCTGGTGACGACCGTGCTTGAGACATGGGACGCTTCGGGCTGGTGCAAGGTCGCCGTGACGCTTCAATCGCCCCCGCCGGATCAGTAACATGGCATTCACCGTCACCGTAACCGAAGATGACGTGCTCAAAGCGCTCGGCGACTTCCTGACCGACATTCTACCGGCGGGGACTGCGATCATCCGCGCGCAGAATAACCTCGTGCCTGAACCCGCCGTGCATAACTTCGTGACGATGACGCCGACATTGCGGCGCCGTCTGTCAACGAACGTGCGCGTGTGGGACGTGACAAACCCCTCGCCGACTTCCATGGTGATTACGCAGGCCGCTGAGCTGACGATCCAGCTCGACGTGCATGGCGGCAATTCGACCGACAACGCGCAACTGATCTCGACGCTGTTTCGGGATCAATACGCCGTTGACGTGTTCGCTCAGGAGGCGTTCGACCTGCGCCCGCTCTATTGCGACGACGGTCAGCAAATGCCATTCATCAACGCCGAAAATCAATACGAAGATCGGTGGGTGATGAATGTCGTCATGCAGGCCAATCCGCTGGTATCGACACCGCAACAGTTTGCCGATACAATCACAATTGGACTGATCGAGGTGGACGCATATTATCCACCAAACCTGCCCTTGCTAACGTTTGTCGGCAACAACGGCCTTGCGCTAACGTTTGTCGGTTCAAACGGCGGCGCCGTCGAATTCTCAGGGACTTAGCCGCATGACCGCATCAATCCCCGCCTCACAAATCGTCAGCGTAAACCCCGGCGTCATCAGCGCGGGCGGGTCTCAACTCGATATGATCGGCTTGCTTCTGACGCAGAACACCCGAATCCCTATCGGCACCGTCGCGTCATTCTCCGACGCTGCATCGATCGCCGCGTATTTCGGATCGGGAACGACTGAGGCTCTGGCGGCGGCATCCTATTTCCTCGGCTATGACAATTCGTCCGTGAAGCCCGCCGCGCTGAAAATGGCGCAATACCCATACGCCGCCGTTGCAGGCTACGTGCGGGGCGGTTCCGGCATCACCCTGGCGCAAGTGCAGGCGATCACGTCAGGCACGCTCACGGTGATCGCTGACGGCGTGACCAAGACGTCCAGCGCGCTCAATCTGTCGTCGGCTGTCAGTCTGTCCGGCGCGGCGACCACGATCACGGCGGCATTCACGGCGCCCGGTTTCGCCATCACCTATGACCTGTCTCTTATACACATCTCCGAGCCCACGAGACAGGCAGAA
>CAYSXF010000442.1:0-4645 GCA_964434815.1 uncultured Lentisphaeraceae bacterium | reverse complement strand
GTTTCCCCGAGGTCCTTCCCTGGCGCCTTGCCGCCATGTGGCGCGATCCCCTGCACGACGAGGTGTGGCGCGACTACTGCATCCAGCACGCGGGCGCGGCCTGGCCGCGCATCGCGAACAAGGCCGCTCGCGACGAAGTGCGCGACGTGCTCTGGTCGGCCGCCGCCGATCCGGCTGCGCCAGGCTCCGGAACGTCGTTGATCGCGCTGCGCAATCTGGCGGAATCCGGCGCGGAGGAGCGGGACAAGGTGGCCGCCCGCGCGACCGCCACGGCGGAATCCGAAAGCGCTCCGGAAGGCGTGCGGGTGACGTCGCTGCAGGTCGCCGCCGAGCTCGGAGCCTCCGGTGCGGCCGCCCTGGCCCGTTCGTTTCTTTCCGACCGCTCGCAGCCCGTGCACCTTCGCATGTCCGCCGCCGCCGCGCTGGGAATGACCGGTGACGCGTCCGACCTGCCGGCGCTGAAGGCCCTCGCCGCGACGTCGGACCCGCGCCTGCGAGCCGCCGCGTCTTCCGCCCTGCGCAGGCTCAGCGAAACCCCTAGCAGGCAATAAATACATCATCTTTAGTCCTATAGTACCCTTTTTTCTGATGATGATTTATTCCGTTTCGCCTTGACGTTGTTGGTAATTCGGATAAAAATGCGGTATCTGGAGTGCGTGTGGACAAGTTTTTTGCGGTGCTTGTCGTTTTTTGGGACAGAGTGTTGCAAGGCTTGCGAGGAGGTTATCATGAGGACAATCGCGACTGAGAAGTGCCATGCTGGACGCAGGGGCAGGATCCGTATATTTGTGCTCTTGCTGCTTGTCGGAGCGTCGGGTCTGTTCATGCTCGCGCGGGCCACAAGTCCGGGCGACGACCTTGACGGGGACGGCATGAGCGATGCGTTCGAGCGGTTTTTCGGGCTGGAGGTGGGCGTCGACGACAGCGCCGCCGATCCCGATGCGGACGGGGTCGATAATCTCGGGGAAAGTTTGGCCGGGACTGATCCGCTGAGCGCTGACACGGATATGGACGGCTGGAACGATGGAGTTGACAAGAATCCTGTTTCACGCGCCGTCTACCTGTGGGGCGATCCGCGTTTCACTTTCGGTTACACGAATCTTTACGTGCGGCCCGCGTGGGCCTCAATCGGTCTCGCTTCGGGTGGTCTTGCCTCTGATGATCCCGATTACGCTTGGGAACTGGATTCCTCCGAAAACAGGCTGCTCCTCTATCTGGATCGCGGCGTGGTCTCCAACGACCTTTGGGTGGCGGTCGCGGCGTCAGGCCAGATGACCGCAGGTCTGCTGGACTCGAACCTCGTGGCGCTGACAACCCCGTGCCCGCTGGCGTTGATGGCCGAGTCGTGGCAGACCAACAGGCTGCCGCTCGCCGCATGGCCTGCCGCCCGGGTGGTCGCGCTGCAGTCCACGCAGAATGCTGTCCGCGTGTCCGCCACCGTTCTCTATTCGGCCGAGTATGACGATTCCGATAACGACGGCATGCCTGACGCGTGGGAGACGGCGCACGGGCTCAATCCCGGCGATCCCGCCGACGCCTCCGCCGATCCGGACGGGGACGGCATCGTCAACCTGCGCGAGTACGAACTGGGCCTGAACCCCGAGAGATTCGAGCTTGACCCGGCCACTGCGGTTCCTGGACTGGTCGCGGAGTTCTTCAGCTTCGGCACCCAGAGCCTTTCCGCGCTGCCCGCTTTGGACGGTCTTGTGCCGGACACCCTGCGTGTCGACGCCAATGTCAATTACGCGAGCACCAGTGCGGCCTGGGCCGGACTCGACTCCCGCTTTGTCGACCGTTTCGCCAGCCGCCACACCGGCTACCTGCGGATCGTGACGCCCGGCAGCTACACCTTATATCTGAGTTCAGACGACGGCTCGAAGCTGTGGCTCGACGGTGTGGCCGTCATCAACAACGACGGCGTGCACGGCATGCGCGAATACAGCGTCACGCGGACCCTCGCGGCGGGCGATCACGCCATCCGCGTTGAGTTTTTCGAGGGCACCAGCGGAGCGGGACTTGTTATGAGCTGGGCCGGCCCCGGCTTTTCCAAGCAGGTCGTGCCGGCATCGGTCTTGCGGCACATCTCTGGTTTCGGCGTCACGCCGCCCATCGTGAAGCTCACCCAGCCCGCGACGAACTCCGTTTACGGCGAAGGCAACCGCATCCCGCTGGCGGCGGACGCTTGGTCGGCCGACAGCGCGGTCGAACGGGTGACGTTCTTTGCGAACGGTGCGGAGACGGGCGTGTGTACGCACTCGCCTTACGGCATGGTCTGGACCAATCAGGCCGCCGGAAGCTATGGCTTGACAGCCGTCGCCACCGGCAGCGACGGCCTGAGCCGGACGTCTGCTGTCGTAAATGTCACGGTGCTGTCTCCGCCTGAGGGATATGCCTACGGGGTGAGGGCGCAGTTCTTCGATTTCGCCTCGATGTCCGCGCAGCCCGATCTGGGCGGACGTCTGCCCGACGTCGTCCGCATCGACGACCAGATCAACTACGTGCGCACCACCAACGTCTGGGACGGTTTGCCGCCCGGCATGGCCGACACATTCGCCAGCCGGCATTACGGCTGGCTTTCGGTCCCGGCGACCGGCTCGTACACCTTCTATTTGAACTCGGACGACGGTTCGAGGCTGTGGCTCGACGGTGTTTTGACGGTCGACAACGGAGGGTTGCATGACCAGCGAGAGTACAACGCCACGCGGACGCTCTCCGCGGGACTCCACGCCGTCCGGGTTGAGTTTTGCGAAAACAGCGGCAGCGCGGGGCTTGTCCTGAGTTGGGCGGGGCCAGGTTTCGCGAAGCGGGTCGTCGAGCCGGCCGCGCTGCTGCACTCGGCCGATGCGGCACGGGACACGGACGGCGACGGCATGCCCGACGACTGGGAAGTGTATTTCGGCCTGAATCCGCTCTCTTCCGCCGACGCCTCGGCCGATCCGGACGGCGACGGCATGAGCAGCCTGCGCGAATGCGAACTGGGCTTGGACCCCGTCCATTTCACGCTCGACCCCGGCAAGTCGGCCTCCGGCCTGCTCGCCGAGTTCTTCAGTTTCGGCACGCAGGCGCTCTCCGCGCTGCCGGCCCTGGCCGGCGCGGTGCCGGACGTGATGCGGGTCGACCCCAACATCAGCTATGCGGCCACCGGCTCGGCTTGGACCAATCTGGACTCCCGCTTCGTCGACCGTTTCGCCAGCCGGCATACCGGCTATCTTCGGATTGTCACGCCCGGCGACTATGTGTTCTATCTGAACTCCGACGACGGCTCGAAACTGTGGGTCGACGGCGCGCTGGTTATCAATAACGACACGGTCCACCAGATCCGCGAGTACAGCGCCGCGAAGACGCTCGCCATGGGCGACCACGCCATCCGCGTGGAGTATTTCGATTACACCGGTCCCGCGGGACTGGTCTTGAGCTGGTCCGGACCGGGCTTTGCCAAACAGGTCATCCCGCCGTCCGCGTTCCTGCACGCGACGGGCGTCATTCCGCCGCTCGCCGTGATCACGCAGCCCGCCGAAGGGTCGGTCTACGGCGAGAGCAACCGCATCGCGGTCGCCGCCTCCGCCTGGGATGTTGACGGGACGGTCGGATCGGTCACGTTCCTCGCCGGGAACGTGACAGTCGCGACCTTCTCGGCCCCGCCGTACTCCGCCGTCTGGACCAACAGCTCTGCCGGGGCGTACGCGCTCGCCGCCGTGGCCACTGACAACGACGGCCTGAGCCGGACCTCAACGGTCGTCAACGTCACCGTGCTGCCGCCGCCCAAAGGATACGCCTATGGCGTGAACGCGGACTTCCACGACTTCACAACCAACAATGCCTCCATGCCCGCTCTGGAAGGGAAAACGCCGGCCGTTTCGCGCGTCGACGACCAGATCAACTACGCCACGACGACCAACGTGTGGCCGGGATTGCCGCTGACCATGAAAGACACCTTCGCCAGCCGGCATGACGGGTGGCTAATGGTCGAGACCTCCGGCACGTACACCGTCTACCTGAAATCTGACGACGGCTCGAAACTGTGGCTCGACGGCGAACTCGTCATCGACAACGACGGCGCGCACTCCTCGCGCGAGCTGAGCGCCGAACGCCTGCTGGTCAACGGGGCGCACCGGCTCCGAGTCGAGTTTTTCGAAAACAGCCTTGACGCGGGGCTTGCTTTGAGCTGGGCCGGGCCGGGGTTCGCCAAGCGGGTTGTCGAGCCGACCGCATTCCTGCGCCTGACCGGGAACCCTGATACGGACGGCGACGGCCTGCCCGACTGGTGGGAACTGAAGCACGGCTTTAACCCGAACCAGCCGGACCTTTCCAACGCCGACACGGATGGCGACGGGCTGACCGATCTGGAGGAGCTGTTCGCCGGCACCGACCCGCGCAACCCCGACACGGACGGCGACGGGCTGCCGGACAAATGGGAGATCGACAACGGCACCGATCCGTTCGTCTACGACCGCTGGGACGATCCGGACGGCGACTGGCTCTGCAACCTCGACGAGTATCTCGCGGGCACCGATCCGCTCGATCCCGACACGGACGGCGACGGCGCATCCGACCTGATGGAGGTCGCGCAGATCCTGTCCGACCCGCTGACCCCGGACGCTGTCTCTTATACACATCTCCGAGCCCACGAGACAGGCAGAAATCT
>CAYSXF010000441.1:0-4654 GCA_964434815.1 uncultured Lentisphaeraceae bacterium | reverse complement strand
GGACGCTGGTCGGCGTGATGTTGGGTCTGCTGTGCGCCGCCTGGCGCGGCGGGGCGGCTGACAAGATTGTGCTCGTGTTATCAACCGTGCTGATGAGCGTGAACTATGTGGTGTGGGTGCTTGCCGGCCAGTTTATTTTGGCCTTCAAACTGCGGCTCTTTCCGATCTGGGGCTTCGAATCTGCCGCGTATCTGGTGTTGCCGGTTCTGATCGGCGTCGTGAGCGGGCTCGGCCGCGACATCCGCTTCTTCCGCGCGGCGATCCTCGACGAAGTGTATAAGCCCTATGTGCGCACAGCGCAGGCTAAAGGGCTGAGCGGTTGCCGCATCATGGTGCGCCACGTGCTGCGCAACAGCCTGATCCCCATCGTCACCTACATCAGCTTGTCGATCCCCTTTCTGTTCACAGGGAGTCTGATGCTGGAGAGTTTCTTCGGAATTCCCGGGCTGGGCAACGTGAGCCTGAACGCCATCCATTCGTCCGACATGGCGGTCGTGCGGGCCGTCGTGATTCTCGGGGCGTTCCTGTATCAGGGCGTGAATCTGCTCACTGACTTGTGTTACGCCTGGCTCGATCCGCGCGTGAGGTTGCATTGAAGACAAGGAAAGACCGGAACATCTTACAACGCCTGTGGCAGCGCTGGGACACGCGGCTGTGCCTGCTCGTGATCGCGGCATACTGCTGTGCCGCCGGGTACGGCGAAGCCGTGTTCCAAATCAACCGAGTGAGCGACAGGACGCCGTCATATAACCAGATCCACGAGGATTATCGCTATGTGCCGCCCGCGTTTGTTCGCGTGTTCGCGAAGACGCCGACGCCTACCGGCTGTCCGCTTTATCTGCTCGGAAGCGATAACCTGGGGCGCGATGTGGCGCAGCGCCTGTTGCAGGGCACGCGGATCGCTTTCCACGTGGGCATCATCACCTCGCTCATCGCGATTCCGCTGGGGGTGATCCTCGCTTGCATCGGTGGATACTTCGGCGGGCGCGCCGACAGCCTGGTCGTCTGGCTGTGCGCGACGGTTGCCTCGATGCCCGGGCTGCTTTTCATCCTTGCGATCGCGATGGTTGTTGGACAGGGGCTGTTGGGTGTCTATCTGGGCATCGGCCTGACCACGTGGGTCAGCGTGTGCCGCAATGTGCGGGGCGAGGTAATCAAACACCGCGAGCGCGCCTACGTGCAGGCCGCGCGCGTGCTGGGGTACAGCGATGCGCGCATCATGTTCCGCCACATCCTGCCGAACGTGGCGCACATCATCCTGATCGCGTTCTCCATCCGCTTCCCCGCGTCGGTGGCGACAGAGGTTTTCATCAGCTTTCTCGGTATCGGCGTGCAGGGCGAGCCGTCGTGGGGCATCATGATCAACAACGCGCGGCTGCGGCTGTGGCAGGGCGTCTGGTGGGAGATGGCCTTCGTGACGCTGGCAATTTTTGCGCTCGTGCTGGCCTTCAACCATTTGGCTGACGCGCTGCGCGACATGCTCGATCCGGCCCTGCGCACGGAGGGGTCGTAGTGGGCGGAGATCAGAGGTCGGAAATCGGGAATCGGAAGCGTGGAGGCGTGACGTGAGTGGTGAGTGGGAGGACTGGCGCTGGCAGTTGCGGCACGCGGTGTCGGGCAGCGCTGCGGAGATCTGCGGATTGGGCGTTGCGGCCGCCACGGCCGAACGCGTGCATACCCGCTATCCGGTGAGGCTCACTCCCTATGCTTTGGCTCAGCTTAGCCGCGCGAACCCGAACGATCCGCTGAATCTTCAGGCGCTGCCGTCGGAGGAGGAGCTGGTGACTGAGCCCGGCGTGGGCGCTGATCCCTTTGCCGAGAAAACGCGCGCTGCCTGCTGCTACGGCCTCAAGCAGCGATTTCCTGACCGCGTGCTGGTGATGGCTCACGACCGGTGCGCGATGGCCTGCCGCCACTGCACTCGCAAAGGGCTGCTTGAAAACGCGGAGGTGGTGCGGACGCCTGCACAGCTCGCCGCGGCCGTCGCATGGGTCAAGTCGCATCCGTCGGTGCGCGAAGTGTTGCTTTCGGGCGGTGATCCGCTGTTGCTTTCCGACGCCCGCATTCTGGCCTTCGTACGCGCCTTCGCACGCTTGCCGCAGATCGACGCGGTGCGCATCGGCACACGCGTGCCTGCAACCTTGCCGATGCGGATCACAGAGTCTCTGGCTCGTAAACTGGGGGCGTTCAAGAAGGTGTGGGTGAACACGCAGTTCAACCATGCGCGGGAGCTGACACCTGACGCCGTCGCCGCATGCGGGCGGCTGGCGGACGCGGGCATTCCCGTCTCCAACCAGTGTGTGCTGCTGAGAGGAGTCAACGACTCCGCGGATGCGCTGTTCGATCTCTGCACGGCGCTGCAGCGCGCGCGGGTGCGGCCTTACTACGTGTTCATGTGCGACCCCGTGGCAGGCATTGCGCACTTCCGCGTGGCGCTGCGCCGCGCACGGCAGATCGAGCGCGAGCTGGCTGTCCGCGTGGGCGGACTGGCCTTGCCGCGCTTCGTGATCGACCTGCCCGGATCGTCGCGCAAGCTTCCGATCGCGGAGGCCCGCCGGGACAAGTGAAAACGTCCCGTTGCGTCGAGCCGCGCGACGCCGATCTGGAGGCGCTTATCGGATGCTGAACGTGTAGACAATCAATCGAAAAGAAGGGTATAAGCAAGTTCAATAAAGACGAGCGGGCTTGAAGAACAATCAGGGCCTGTGATAACGTTATTCTTATTCGGTCGACTGTTGCTGTGCCTTCGTTTGCGTCGCACACAAGGCGTGGCTTTACCTCTGCCATGTGCCAGGACAAGATCGTGACCCGTTGATTTGCTGGGCGGATGTTATCGCATAGCAACTTTTAAGGTGGTATAAGGAGTTGCTGTTTGTTCGCAAACAGAAAGGAATGGAAGATGCCAGACGTTAAGTTCCCGTGTCCACACTGCGATCAACACATGGTAGCTCCTGAAGAAATGCTCGGTGACACAGTTGACTGTCCTGCATGCAAGAGAAGTATCCGCATTCCCTTGGTCTCCGCGAAGACTTCCGCGCCCCGCGATCTCCTCTTCACTTGTCCGCAGTGCTCGAAATTCCTTGTCATTGACGTGAGAGCGGCCGGCCGAAGTTGCACATGCACCGATTGCCAGTCTCCTGTCTCGATTCCCGTGCCGGCCGTTGAATTCACATGCCGTGGATGCGGGCATGAACTCAGCGTTCCTGCTGGGCTCACGGCCGCAGTCGTTCAATGCCCGGAATGCGATTTGGAGCTTGCTGTAGGCGGAGCGCCTGCCGAGATAAAATCCGACAGCGCCGGTGAAGCCGCGGCGGGCGGAAGAGGCGATCATGTAATGGACGGTCAGACGAGCCCGGCTCCTAGTGATCTTGCGCCTAACGAACTTGCGTCTTTCGCTGATACCGTTCATCCAATGGGAGATTGGATCAATGTCGGTCGTCTGATTCTTCTCAGAGAAGGCTTTATGTTTTTGAATTTCGGACGCGCCTATTTTCAGGGAGGAGGGGATCGCCTTTGGCTGGGGTATGGAGCGCTTGGAACCGTCATGGACGCGAGCAAAGAGAAGCGCGGATATAGGGAAGCTTTGAGCAAGGCCCAGGCTGAAGCGCAGGTGACAAAAGCCCGTGTTCGTACGGTTCCGATCATGTCACAGTACTTGGATCTTGACGGGTGTTTATGGTTCAAGGGAATGGATATTGCCGATATCCAAGCCGGCAACGAAAGAAGCTCCAATGCCTTGTCGACGTCAGAAGTGCCAACTCGTCTGAGCATATCGACAAATCGCGACGCCAAGCCCATGGCGTGGGTGTTCCTATTTGCCCAGACGCCAACGAATGAGCAAGCAAAAGTGATCATGCAGTGGATAAAGGCCATAAAGGACCAAAACGCTCAGGTTGCGTTGGCTCTTGAGCCATTAGGTAGCCGCAACGGAAGAAACTGATTGAAGCGGGAAGGCGTTTCGTTTTTTGATGATGTCAAGGCCTGCCCGCTGAGAGGCGGCTGAGCAGGTGTCGGCGGATAATGGAGGGAACGCAATGAAAGACAACAAATTCACATGTCTTGGGTGCGGAGAGGACACGAATGCGAAAACGGGAGATTATTGTCCCCAGTGCCGAGCGTTTGTTTGTAAGGAATGCAGGAAGTATATTTTGGGTAATGATGACAGGTCTAAGCCACATGTGCCGGTTTGCCCGTTATGCCGCACTCAGTTGATTGCGAGTGACGAATCGAAGGGCAATGGCCATTAAGCAGGATCGTTCCGTACGCTGGAGCGCGGTCGCGCGCCGCGCAATGTGGATGTTAACTTGCTTCGCGTAATTTTCCGCCTCACCCGCCGTTTTCAAAGTCTGCCTTGCGCGTTTTCCGTTATGATGCGTTTCGACTTGATAAGAGCATCCGCGTTATCGTATTATCCCGCCGCTTACTTTCCAGGCTTTTTGGTAAGTGGACATGTTCTTTTCCCTTCGCTAAGGTGGGTCGCAGTTCCTATTGCGATAAGAACATGTCCTAAAAAAGTCCCAGAACGTCGAGAGGCTTTGGAAATGTGAGACGGTTATAGCGGCGTAAAGCCTTTATAATAAATAGTTTATGCCAGTATAGCTCAGTTGGTAGAGCACTTGATTTGTAATCATGAGGTCATCGGTTCGAACCCGAT
>CAYSXF010000440.1:0-4655 GCA_964434815.1 uncultured Lentisphaeraceae bacterium | reverse complement strand
GGCTTCATCGAGGGCGGCGGCAATCTCTGCGCCATCGTCGGCGACAAGCTGTATTTCTATCACTCGGGCTGCCGCGGCGACATGGACGGCGCCATCAAAAAAGACGGCTCGCTCAACTTCGGCAGCATGTATGACCCCAACTGCATCGGTGTGTCCACGCTGCGCCGCGACGGCTTCGCGTCGCTGGATGCCGGCGCGTCCGTCGGCACAGTCACCACGCGCCCCGTGACCTTCTCTGGGAAATGCCTGTTCGTCAACGCCGACTGCCCGAAGGGCGAACTGCGTGCCGAAATCCTCGATGTCGCCGGCAAGGTTATCGCGCCGTTCACGCTCGACAACTGCAAGGCGTTTTCGGGCGACGAGACCTGCCACCGCGTCAGTTGGACAGGCGGGGACGCCTGTCCTACGAACACGCCCGTCCGCTTCCGTTTCTCACTGCGCCGCGGCGCGCTTTACGCCTTCTGGGTCAGCCGCGACGCCACTGGCCGCAGCGACGGCTACGTCGCCGGCGGAGGCCCCGGCTACACCGGACACACCGACACTGTTGGAGCTCACAAATGAAAACGTCACTCCTGTCATTTGCGTCACTTCTTTCACTCGCATCTCTCGCCCAGCCCCCACCGGAAGCCCGCTTCGCCGCTATGTCGCCCGCCGAGGTGCGCGCCTTCGAGATAGAGACCATGGAGCGGATCGCCGACCTCGCGCTCGTCCCGCCGAAACTCAACACCCAGCCGCTTCCTCAATACGATTACGACCAACTCGACTATGGCATGACCATCGGCATTGCGCGCACGACCGGCGGCCGTCTCTGGGCCGCATGGGTCGCAGGAGAGGACGGCCCAAAAGCTTTCTTCGTGCTCGCCACCAGCGACGACGACGGCGAGACCTGGTCTAAGCCGCGGCTCGTCATTGACCCTCACTCAAAAAGTCTGCCGATGGAGCGCAGCGTGCTGGTCGGCAACCTCTGGACCGACCCGAACGGCAAGCTCTGGCTCTTCTTCAACCAGTCGATGATGCAGTTCGACGGCCGCTCCGGCGTCTGGGCCGCGACCTGCGAGAACCCTGACGCAGAGAAGCCCGCGTGGTCCGCGCCCCGGCGCATCTGGCACGGCTTCACCCTCAATAAGCCGACGGTCCTCTCGACATGCGCGTGGCTTCTGCCGGTCTCGCTCAACTGCAACGGAGGAATGGGGCCTTTCCGCGGCGCATTCAAGGATCTCGATCAAGTGCGCGGCGCAAATATCTTTGCGTCGACCGATCAGGGCGCTACCTGGGCGCGTCAAGGCTGCGTGGCCTTTCCGCATCCGGACTGGGACGAGCACATGACCGTCGAGCGCAAAGACGGTACGCTCTGGATGCTCGCGCGCACCGGTAAGGGCATCATGCAGAGCACATCGTCCGACAAAGGAAAGACATGGGCTGAGCCCTCTGAACCACCCAGCATCCGCCAGCCCGTGGCCCGCTTCCACATCCGCAAGCTGGCTTCCGGCCGCATCCTGCTCGTGAAGCACGGCGACACCGCCGACACGAACGACGGCAAGCGCAACAAGCTCAAGGCGTTTCTTTCCGAAGACGACGGCAAGACGTGGGTCGGCGGACTCATGCTGGACGAACGCAACGGCGTCTCCTATCCTGATGGATTCCAAGCCCCGGACGGCACGATTTACATCTCGTACGACCATAACCGCAGCGTCGGCGAGATCCTGATGGCGCGCTTCACCGAAGCAGACATCCTCTCGGGCAAGCTCGTGGGCCCTAAATCGAAACTCCAAATGCTCATCAGCAAGCCGCTCAAAAACCGTAAGGGCGACCGGCCGTTCTCCCCTACACCCTGACCACTGACCAATGACTATTGACCATTGACCAATGACTATTGACCATTGACTTTCCTCATGAAACTCATCGCCCTCTTCGTCAATCTCTATCCAAACTGGATCATCCTGTCCTCCGTGATCGGAATCCTCCATCCGCCCGCATTCCTCTGGTTCTCGGGGCGCTGGATCGAGAACGCCATCGCGCTCGTGATGCTCGGCATGGGGTTCACGCTGACCATCGACGACTTCAAGAGACTCTTCAAAATCCCAGGCTCGTTCGCGCTGGGCTTCGGCTGCCACTACACCGTCATGCCGCTGCTCGGTTGGAGCATCGGGCGCGCCTTGCATCTGGAGCCCGGCTTCGCTGTGGGGCTTATTCTCGTAGCATCATGCCCCAGCGGCGTGGCCTCCAACCTGATCTGCTACCTCGCCCGCGCCAACGTCGCGCTCTCGGTGGTGCTCACCATGGCCTCTACGTTGACCGCTTTCGTCATGACGCCGCTCTGGTGCAAGATGCTGGCAGGCACCTACGTCGAGGTCGACGCCTGGGGCATCTGTCTCTCAACCTTCCGCGCCGTGGTCGCACCTGTGCTCATCGGCGTCCTCTGCAATTGGAAGTTCCCGCGTGCAGTTGCAAAAGCCTCCCTTTACGGACCGCTCATTTCCGTCCTCGCCATCATCATGATCGCTGGCAGCATCGTCGCCCCGAATGCCGAGAAAGTCATCGCCAACGCCGGACGGCTGACCCTTGCGCTGACGCTGTTGCACGGCCTTGGCTTCGTCTTGGGATATTGGATCACCCGCTTGCTGCGCTTCGATGATGTCGTGGCCCGCACCGTATCGATCGAAGTCGGCATGCAGAACGGCGGCATGGCCGCCATGCTCGCCAAGAACCATTTCGCTGCCAATCCGCTGGTCGGCGTGCCTTCCGTATTCTGCAGCGTCGTTCAGACCCTCCTTGGCAGCCTCCTTGCCGCGTATTGGCGCTTCCGTCCCCTCCATTCGTCCCATGCGTCCCCCCAACTCTTAACTCCTAAATCCTAAATGTTAGCTTCCCAAGACCGCACCGGAATTTACTACTGGAAGTGCGACCGCGCAGCCGCATTCCACGGCACCGAAGCCGTGCGTCCCAGCAACCCGCTATTGCAGTCCCAACTCAAGAGCGCCCTAGAGAAACGGTTTCCAGGCGTGACGGTCGAACTGCATCCCGCCGACGGACAGGGCAACCATCGGACCTTCCGCCTTACGCTAGAAAGGAAACCTGCCTTCGCACGTACGGAAGACGGTCCCGAGCGCGACAACTATTTTGACGTCGAGTCGCTGGTCATCTCCGAACTTCAAAACCGCAACATCCCCGTTCCGCGTGTGCTCGCGTGCGACTGTGACCGCGCCGACACCCCGTTCGCATGGCAGGTGCTCGAATACATTCCTTTCCCAGATCTGAATGAGCACTATAAGCAGGGCGTATTGCCGCTTGAGCGAATCGCCTCGCCGCTCGGCGAAGCCGTCGCTCGCTGGCAGGAGATCCGCCCCGAGGGCTTCGGTCCCTTCAGCGCCTTAAAGGCTCACGCGAGCGGAGCACTCATGGGTCTCCATGCGTCTTATCTGTCCTATTTCACACTTAACCTGAAACGGCACGTCGACTTTCTGACGGCTCAGGGTTTCTTCGCCGAAGCACAAGCCTCCGCCGTGCTCGAGACTATTTCACGCCACAAGCATTTGCTTGGCATCGGACAAGGTTGTTTGGTACATAAGGATCTTGCTCTCTGGAACATTCTGGGCTCGCCCCAAGGCATCCATGCCTTCATCGACTGGGATGACGCGATCTCGGGCGACCCCATGGACGACCTCTCGCTGCTGGGCTGTTTTTACGACGCCACTGTGATCGAACGCGCGCTGGCCGGGTATGCCAACGTGCGCCCTTTGCCGGAGAACCACATGCCGCGCTTTTGGCTGCACCTGTTGCGCAATATGCTGGTCAAAGCTGTGATCCGCGTCGGCGCGGGGTATTTCGAGCGCAATGACAGTTTCTTCCTGATCGGCGCAGGCGGCACGGGCTCTGACCTGAAAGCCTTCACCCATGCCCGCATCGACACCGCCTTGCGCGGCCTGAATGACAACTGCGATCTCTCGATCCTCTCATAGTCGATCAAATCGAATGAATCGGCTCAATCGATTCATTCGACAACAGAAGAAAGCCCCCTATGAACACCACCACACTCTCCCACCTCCGCACCCCCCGCTTCCACCTCGGCACTTGGCTCTCCATCGGTTCGCCCGTCATCGCCGAATTGGCCGGCCTGTGCGGCTTCGACTGGCTGCTGTTCGACCTTGAGCACGGCTGCGGCGGCGAAGCCTCTCTTTTTCAAAACCTCCAGGCCCTGCGCGACAGCCGAACGGCCGCGATCGTGCGCGTCGGCGCGCCGCACCCGGACCTGATCCAGCGCGTGCTCGACTGGGGCGCTGACGGCGTGATGGTGCCGCATGTGGACACGGCCGAGGCTGCTCAGGCCTGCGTGCGAGCGATGCGTTTTCCGCCTCAGGGCACGCGCGGCTACTCACGCTCTGTCCGCGCCTGCGGCTATGGGCTGAAGGTTCCTGATGCGGCGGTGCAACCGCTGTTTCTCGCCCAGATCGAAAGCGAGGAGGCTGTCGGCAACGTCCGCGAGATCGCCGCCGTCGACGGCGTGGATGTGCTTTTCGTCGGACCTGCGGATCTCGCCTTCGACCTCAAGGCCACCGGCACCACGCGTACGTACGACGCTTGCCTGGCCGATGTCGCCGGTGCCGCGCGGGCAGCGGCGCCAGCGGCCAGGCAAGCGTCGTACGTACGCGTGGTGC
>CAYSXF010000439.1:0-4667 GCA_964434815.1 uncultured Lentisphaeraceae bacterium | reverse complement strand
CACCGACGCGCTCTGGAAAGGACTCGCCGGCCCCGTGACCGCCAGCACGCCCTGGTTGATCACGGTCGCGCCCGTGTAGCTCTTGCTGTCACCCGAGAGCGTGGCGACACCGTCGCCCTCCTTGATCAGCCCGCCTGTTCCGCGCCAGTTCGCCCGCAGGCGCAGCGCGCCGTAGTCCGAATCGCCCGCCGTGTTGTTGACCTCCACGCGCAGGTCCGAGGCAAGGATCGTGTCGGCGGCGACATTGAACTCGACGTAGCCCGATCCCGTGCCGTTGACCACGAGCGAGGCCGGGCCGTTCGTGGCCAGGAACGTCAGCGTGTTACCGGTGCTCTTGTCGCGGATTGTGTTGCAGTACGGCGTGTCGTTCTGGATGACCGTGATCAGGCCGACCGTGACCGGCGCGCGGAGGCTGACATCGCGGTCGGCCGTGCCCGGAGCGCTGATGTAGACCGCAGCATTGGTGCCGTTGGGATAGTGCGTCGGCGCGCTACTCCAGTTCGCGTCCGCCGTCCAGTCCGCGCTTCCGGCCGGCAGGAACAGGGGGCGGTCCAGAGGCACCGCGAAGGCCGCCTCTTGCAGCGGGCTCCACTCGCCGCCGGAACTGAGCACCCGCGCCTTGAGGGTGGCCGAACAGGGGAACCGGATGGAGCCGGTGTAAAGCGTGCCCGTGACGGCTCCGCCGAGAACGCGCGGGTCGACTCCGTTCGTGGTGTAATAGATGCTGCCGGACGCGTTCAGGTTGGTGACGCTGACCGCCGAATTCGGCGCAAGGGTGCCGCCGTACTGGCTGAATACGGGCGCAAGCGTGGCAGGCCAAAGGCCTTGGGCGGTCAGTTGGCCGAAATAGTTCGTGCGGCGGACATCGACCGCAATCCAGGTGTTATAGAAAGACTCGTTCATAAACGCCCCGGTCGTTTCCTTCATGATCGGGTTGATCGTATCGCGCAGCTTGAAATAGACGGTCTGCATGTTGGTCTTCGTCAGGCAGCCGTCGTTGAAAAGGTGCTTCTGCACGCGGTCGGCGAAGCGCAGCTTGAATTCGGGAGAGGCGCTCAGCAGGGTATAGATGATGGAAGGAGCGTAGGAGAGGCTTCTTGTCTTGGCGTCGCCAATGACGAGATCGCTGGCGAAACTGTCGTAGGTGACCGCACGTCCTGTTGACAGGCCGAAGCTCATCTCGGCGTCCCACATGTAAAAACGCCAGCGGCCCCGCGTGCTGCGTTCGCGGGCCAATACCCAGTTGTTGCCGGGCCAGTCTCCCTGGGCCGCATAGGTGTTGACGATCAGATAATCGGCGACGTTGTCGACATCGATGTAGTTCTGCGACTGCACATAACCCGCAACCGTTGCGAAGTTGTTGCTTCGCAGAAACGCAATCGAAGTATTCCAGTTGATCGTATCCCCGTTGGCGAACGTGCCGACCTGCTGCACGTCCCACGCGGCGCTGCTGTTGTTGTGCTGCTGCATGAACGCCTCGCGCAGATGTTCGCAGAGGTTGAAATAGCCCTTCCAGACCCCGTTGATGTAGAGCGAGACGAATGTGCCGATCGCCCCCTGCTGTCCGGTTCCGATGAAGAGCCGCCGCTGAAATTCGTCGGCGATGAAAGGATTGTAGATGTCGTTCTTGCCCGCCCGCACCCGCATGTCCTCAAACTTCGTCACCCGGCTTTCCGGGAAGAACGCGTAGTCCTCCGGCGAGTCGCCCAGCTCGCTTCTGAAAAACAGGTTGAACGACGGTTTCCGTGTGGAATCCGAGTATGTGAAGCGCGCCGACGGCTTGTCGCTCAGCACCAGGCGCGGGCGGGAGTACGAACTGCTGGATACGCGCAGCCCGAGATCCGTGCGCAGCGGCGTGCCGTTGGTGAGGTAGTACTCTAAGGCCGCCGGGCGCTCGGCGCAACGGCCATAGATCGACGGCATATTGAAGGCGCTCATGTCGCCGAAATTATTCCACAGGCCATTGGTGTATCCGCCTCCCTTGATCGACATGATGCCACTGCCGTTCGTGGGGCCTCCGCTGGCGTTCGGCCCGTACAGGCCAACAACAGGGTCGGCCGTCAGGCACAGCGCCGGAATCGAAAGCCGGGCTGCGGACTGGCTCACCAGGTAGTTATAGGTGCGGGTTGCGGAGGGCACCTCGCCCGCCTTGAAACAGCGCGCCCTGATCGCCGTGTTGGTGTTGATTGAGAGAGAGCCGCTGTAGAGCGCGTTGGTGGCAGACGGCTCGCTGCCGTCCAGCGTATAACGGATGCTGGCGGTCGGATCGGGCGCGGAGAGCTGAAGCGAGAAATTCGTGCTGTAGAAACCGCCCGCCTGGCTGAAGTTCGGCGGAGCCGTAATCGCCGTGAAAACGGTGCCCGTGTTCGCCGCGCCCGGCGTCGCGGTGTCGGAGAAGACAAACTGTCCGCTCGCGTTCCTCGCATACGAGTGGAAATGGCTTTGCGCGGGAAAGCCCGGCGCGATTTCGCTGACGACCGCGCCGGACGTGTCCACCAGCCCCAGATATTCGCCATCAGAGCTGAGCTTGAAGTTCGTGTGAAGGTAGGTCGCTCCATTGGCGGGACCCACGTCGAAGCCCGTGCACATCACGATCAGATATCCGTTCGAGGCGATGCTGCTGCCCGCCGGAAAATACCATTTTCGCGGCTCGTTACTGTCGTCGGTCAGCGACCAACCCGTGAGGTTCACGGTCGCGCTGCCGGCGTTGTAGAGCTCAACCCAGTCGCTCTCGGAGTCGGGCGTGTCCTGCTCATAATCGGCACTCACGTCACTATCCACACTCTCGTCCGCATCAGTGGGCTCACGGGTGCCCACGAAATAGCTGGCTGTATCGGCGGGCTGGGCCAAGGTTCGCGCGCCCGATCCGGTCGTGCTCAGAGTGACGCGCGCAATCATGTCGTCGTTGGTCAAGGCGCTGTTGTGCAGTTGGACGGCCAAAACATTGTCGCCTGCAGCAAGCAAGGTGTTGGCAGCTCCCAGCGACAACGTCTCGAGCACGTTAGTCACCGTTCCGCCGTTGTCTCCGGTTGCGTTGTGGTTGGTCGTGGCCAACGTGTTGAACGCCGTGACCGTATTGGTGACCCCCACATTGCGCCGGGCGACCTCGCGCCCGTTGATGTACACGATGATGCCGTCATCGTAGTCGAGCGTAAGCTGCAGCGGCTGGGATGAGGCCGCCTCGGCGGCGGTAGCCGAGAAAATCGTGCGGGTGTAGAGCGACGCGGCGACACCGCAGATCTGGCTGTACAGGTTGGTTCCGAGGATATAGTCGGGCGGAGTGTGGCCCTCCATGCCGAAAGGCCCGTTGTCGCTGGGCCAGGACGAATCGTTGAACCCGATCGTCGCCCACGACGCGGTCAAAGGCACGCCGCCGACCAAACCGTAATCTACGACTCCTCCGGCGGGCTCGGCTGATCCGACAAAATACTTCCATGCCGTGTTGTTTGTCACCAGCGACACCGGCGCGGCGCCTCCGATGCCCAGATCGGCCATGGAGAGAAAGGTCGTGCTGTCTGTGCTGGTGACCGCTTTGTTGTGGGTCTGGATACAAAGGAAATTGGTGCCTGTGAGTAGCTGGTTGCTGGCGACGCCCAAAATGATCGTCTCCGCAGCGGCGGAGGGCACGTTGGTGTTAAACGCCGTCTGATCGCGGTAGGCGAACATGCCGGGGTTGCCCATGTTGCGGCGAGCGACTTCGACGCCGTTGAGGAAAGCGATGAACCCGTCGTTGTACCGCGTGACCAGTTGCAGTTGATTGGTCGAAGAGGCTTGGCCCGCCGTCACGGCAAACGCCTTCCGGACATATAGAGCGGGAAATTTGTTCTGCATGGCGGCGGACGTGTTGACGCCGAGCGTGACACCGCTAAATGTGCCGAATCCGAAAGGCCCGTTACCCACGCTCCAGCGCGAGTCGTCGTACCCTGACATATACCACGGAGTCGTTGTGCCGAGTCTCGGGTAGCCCGAAGAGTATTGCAAAAGCCTATCTGAGTTGGCAGCAACCACTTCGTTGATCACAACCTGGCCGCTGGCAACAGTCGCCGCCCCCAATACAGAAAGCAGACATGAGAGACGCGTCTTCATAAGTTGCTCCAACTGCCACAAAAATCTATCACACATATCCGGCTATCGAACTGAAGAAACCGTATGTCATCAAGGTGCCAGAGACAGGTCTGGAAAGCAAGCAGAATGTGTCAGGAACAAAGGCCGTCAGAAGTATTCGCCGCGGATACGGGACAGGTGGGCTAGGCTGTCACGCAGGCCGCCCTCGCGGTTGCGCAGCCGCCAGACTTGCGCGTGCGAATCCAGAAGGTCACCCATCTCTCCCGCCAGCGCCCGGCGGGTGTCTGGACGGTCGATCCCGCCGTCCAGCAGCGACAGCCCGCGGCGGCATGCCGCACGGAGCAGCCGGATCACCTGGCCGACTTCGCACGCCACGGTGCCGAACTCCCGATCCGTCGCCGCCGCCTGATCACAGGCAGGGACCTCCCAGACCTCTACAGCCTCTAACACCTTATGGAGGGTTTCGCATGTCACGCCTTGCAGGAGCGGCCGCGAGCGGGGCTTAGACAAGATCTGGAAAAGTTCCGTACCATTGCCTCTCAGCGCGCCGCACAACCTGTCTCTTATACACATCTGACGCTGCCGACGAATAGAGAGGTGTA
>CAYSXF010000438.1:0-4674 GCA_964434815.1 uncultured Lentisphaeraceae bacterium | reverse complement strand
CATTTGCGGCGTCTACGGCGACAGCCCCCGCATCATCCCCGAAGCCGCCATGAAGGCCTTCGAGCGCCCGCCGCAGACCATGGCGCGCCCTAAAGGCGGCATCGAAGTCGACTGGCTGAACGCAATCACCGAAGGCCGCAAGGCGTGCGCCGATTTCGCTTACTCCGCGCGGCTGACCGAACTCACGCTGCTCGGCAACATTGCGAAACGCGTGGACGGCCGCATCGTGTGGGACGACGCCGCGATGCGCGTCACCAACAACGACGAGGCCAACCGCTACATCAAGAGCGCCCGCCGCGAAGGCTGGGATCTTTAAGAGAAAGGGCGAACACGCAGAAGAGGGCGAACACGCAGGTTCGCCCCTACGACCGGCAGGGCGCCCTTCTTTCTCCCCACCTCCTAAATCCTAACTCCTAAATCCCACATGAATTCTCTCGAACGCTACCTCGCCACCCTTCACGGCCGGCCCACGGACTTCCTGCCGCGCGTGCCGATCCTGATGCAGTTCGCAGCCGAGCACATCGGCTCGAACTACGCCGCCTTCGCCTCCGACTGGCGCGTGCTCGTGGAGGCCAACCTGCGCTGCCGCGACGAGTTCGGCTTTGACCAGGTGAGCGCGATCTCCGATCCCTACCGCGAGGCGCAGGGCTTCGGCGCGGAAATCCACTACGAAGCGGACCACGCGCCCACCTGTAAACATCCGCCTCTCTCAGAGATCCACGATCTCTCGCCGCTGCGCGACGATCCCGATCCTTATGCCAGCGAGCGGATGCTCGACCGGCTGCTCGCGGTGCGCGCCTTCAAAAAGCGCGTCGGCGACGAGTGCTCGATTCTCGGCTGGGTGGAAGGGCCTGCCGCCGAGGCTGCCGACCTGCGCGGCGTGCAGGATTTTCTCTTCGACATGATGGACGACGAGGAGGCCTGCCGCCGGCTGCTGGCGCGCTGCACTCAGACCGCGATCCGCTTCGCCGAGGCCCAGCTTGCGGAGGGCGCGGACACCATCGGCGTGGGCGACGCGATCGCCAGCCAACTGCCGCCCGACCTCTACCGCAACCTGATCTGGCCCTTCGAGAAACAGCTCTTCCAAGCGATCCAAGCCAAGGGCGGGCTCGTCAAGCTACACATCTGCGGCAACATCAACCACCTGCTGCCGCACATCGGCGAACTGGGCGTGAACATTCTGGACATCGATCACATGGTCGACTCCGCCCTTGCGCGGCAGTCCGTAGGCCCGAAGGTGGCCATCGCAGGCCGGGTCGATCCCGTGGCCGACGTGCTACAAGGCACGCCAGACAGCATTCGCGCTGCCGTCTCAGCGAGCTATGCCGCCATCGGCAACCCGCATCTCGTGATGGCTGGGTGCGAGATCCCGCCGGGCACGCCAGCCGCCAACCTCAAGGCACTCTGCGAGCCCGTCCCCTATGCGGCGGGCTGACCGCTCGAACGCCTGTGACTACTTAACTCCGATGACAGTACCCTTCGGCTGCACCGTGAGCACGACATCGTTTCCGGTGCCGCCGTTGTAGGCGACCGCAAAGCGGTATCCGCCTGCGGACACGCTGCTGCCGCAAGAGAACGCGCCTTGCACGGCTCCGGCGGACTGGTTGTCGATGATCGTGAACTGCTGGCCGACTCTGAGCGCCCCCGCAACGCTGAGACGCAGCGTGCTGCCCGCACCACTGTTGCTGTTGAGATTCACCGCACCGCCCACGGCGATCCGGTCGTACGAATTGGTGCCGACTAACTGAATGTCCAGAATCGCGCCTGCCTGCAAGTTGAGGTTCGAACTGATGTTCAACGTGCCGACTGTGTTCGTGAGTCCCGCAGCCAGCAAGGCACCGCTATTCACTGTCACAGAGCGCCCGATGGTGCCCATGCCGCCCAGGAAGGCGCCGGACTGGACCGTCACGACGTTCGTGCCGACTGAGAGCGCACCATCGATGACCATCCCGCCGCCAGAAACCGTGGTTGAACCGGTGTAGGAGTTCGTTCCGCTCAGGGTCCACGTTCCCGCGCCAGTCTTGACCACGCTGCCCACAAAGCCGACCGCATTCAGACTGGAGTCCAGAATCGTACCCGCGTAGGTCGTGTTGGTGTTGCCGCTACCAACTGTCAGCGTGCTGTTGCCAGCGCCGGTGTAACTCGAGTCCTGATAATCACGGAACCAGACGAATCCCACGCCCGACAGGGACGCTAGAGAAACTGTGCTCATACGCATATCGATTCCGCCGCCCTCGTTGATGATCACAGGACTCGAACTGGGAATGGAAGCGCCAAAGATACGCAACAAACCGCCATTGATCGTGGTCGGCCCGGTATAGACGTTCGCCGCATCCAGCCAGAGGCGCGCATAGCCGTTGTTGTTGGCCCCAAGAGCATTGAAAGTCAAGCCGTTTCCGCCTGTGTTGGTGGCAACGCCCGTGAGTTGGTAGGGCCCCTGATGCAGAAAGATAACGGCCTCCCGCCCGTTGAAATCGAGGCTGGGAGCGATCGTTAGACGGCCGCCGTGCGGGTTGTAAGCGAAACAGCAATTGATGGCTCCGGAAGCCAAAGTTAATTTCTTTGTTCCATAGAGATTTGCGCTCGCAGAAGAACTACTCGTAAGCAGAGTCAGAGAATTTATCGTACGGTCCGAGCTAAGGGTCGGAGTAGTGTTGATGATCTTGACGTTGTCCGTAGCGCCGGCCGAATTGACGTCGGTGACAAAATTTGTCTGCGGCGTCAACCCGTAGCTTCCGTAGGTCAGAAAATCGCCGTCATAGCAGGGAGACCAATAATAGCCCCCGACTTGTGTCGCATTGACCGCCCAGGGGATGATGCCGTTCACCAGCGAAGCGGAGGGATCTGCGCCGTTGATCGTGCCGCAGGTGACCCGCCCTTCGACCGACGTGCCGGTTCCGAACGCGCTGAAACTGCCATTCATGTTCCAGAGTCCGTTCATGGCCGTCAGCCCTGTTCCGGCTGCACGGTTTAAGGCTGTGATCGCCAAGGTGACGACATTGTTGGTGCCCGTTGATGCTTTGGAAACAGACAAGCCGTTCACGCCGCGGGTCAGGCTGACCGTGCCGACGGTTTCTGTCAGGCTGTTGTTGTCGTTGTCCATCGCCGTCAACCGGATATTGGCCCCGCGCATGTCCACGGTGGCGGTGTCGGGAATGCGATTGGAATTAGCGCCGGTCGCTCCGGAAGACGTGCCCAGCGGGGCGTAGGCTGGACCGTTGCCCAGAGCCAGCAGGCCGATGACACCACCCTCAGGAAGCGAATTTCTGAATAAGGTATCCAGGCGGCCGATGACAATATTCGTCGCGGACAGCTTGGCGTTGGCGGTCGCAAGAACCACCTGACCCGCGCCGACGTTCAGTGTTCCCGTAAACGTCGATGCCGCATTCTGCAGATACAGGCTTCCATAGCCGGTCTTGTTGAGACCGCCGGCTCCCCCCAGCGCCCCATTGAATATCACTTGAGGATACCAGCAGGCATCTGAGTTCGCCTGGACTGTCACGGTTTGGGATAACGTAAAGTTGATCTTCTCGTTTGCGCTGACCGTGCCGAACTGGAATTGGTTGTTTTTCTCTCCAACTCCAACAACGCCTTGATAGGTGACCCCCCCCCCAACACCAGATTACGGTCGGAGCCCGTCGCTCTCAGGAGCAGCGTTGTGACGTTAGTGTGCGCCGTGACAACCGCGGCATTGGGGTTCCACACTCCATCCGAGGCAAGCGTGATGGTCTGGGCCGTCCCATTGTAAGTGGAGGGAAGGAACACATTGTTGCTGACCCCTCCTGCCCAGTTGGCTGCGGCACCGTAGTCGTAGGTGCCTCCTGTCGTCGGAACCCAGTCCGCGTGTGTGGGCAAGGCTCCAGCCGCCAACATCATGAGCCCAACCGCAACTCCGCGCATCTTCCGCTTTTGATTCATGGGATTCTCCGTTCGTTGTATCTATACGGCTAGCAACACTAAACCACTTGTTGTCAGTTTAGTATACATTCTTCTCCAAAGGCAAAGAAAAAAGCGGGCAGATCAGGGATGCTCGGAAAAGCGAACGTCAGCGGCTGTTTCAACATACAGGGGCGACTCGTCAAGCCAGACCTCCACGCCCCCGGAGGATGCCAGCGGTTTAAATCGGACGGGGTTCCCCCGCCAGTCGAAAGCCTGGACGTCCCCCTTTTCCTGAAACCGCGCGGCGATTTGAAGCTTCTGGTCTGCCCAAAGGACCCACACCGATTTCGCGCCGTCCCTGGCGATGCGATACGCGGACAAGGGCAAGCCCTGGCTGTCGGCCTGCGCGACGGAGCGCGAGCCAGAGAGCATGGCCATCATGGCGGCGATGGCAATTCCCTTTTCAGAAGGCGCCCCGTCGCTCGCATTCCAAAACGGATAATACTCATTCACGCCTGTTGCGAGAAAGACGGCCTTGGTTCCCGCCGCCTGCGCTACGATCATCTGCCGCACGTGACGCACAGCCGAACCTCTGCCTGAAAAAAGAAAATACGGCCAGACCATGACGGCTTTGAATTCACCCGCGTTGAGCAGCCGGCCGGAATACAGGGCTTCAAAGGCGTCAGGCTCAAACTGGCCCATTCGCTCCGCAGGCTGCAGGGCGGCGCTGGCCGTGTTCCAGCAAGGCCGCCCACCTTCCGCACAGCCAGCGCACGGCGTGATTTTGTTTGAAGC
>CAYSXF010000437.1:0-4676 GCA_964434815.1 uncultured Lentisphaeraceae bacterium | reverse complement strand
GTCAGGAGAGCTGCGGATATACGACTGATCTCATTGGATGCAAGCAGTGAGTCCCCCGCGCCTTGACATGCGGTCAAATGTTGAAACCGGGCGCTGGCGAGGAATAGGCTGACGAGTGAATCATGAGTGACGAAATTCGTTTTGATCCAAACTGCCACCGCGCAAGATGGCTTGGCTATTTCGACTTGTTGGGTACGCGGCAGTTGATAAATACGGGGAATTACATCGGGATCTTCTGTGTTTATGCGAGGGCCGTTGAGGAAGCGAAACGGCGGACGGAGAAGTGGGCCGAAATCCGGCACACATGTTTTTCTGACACGTTCCTGATCTATTCTGAAAATGACACGGCTTCAGATTTTGTCGCTATGGACATGGTGGCTCGCTGGTTTGTTCATTTTCTCATTATAGCCAGAATACCCGTGCGGGGAGCAATTGCGTGTGGCGATTTCTACGCTGACGGCGGGAATAACTTGTACTTTGGCAAGGCACTTGTCGAGGCTTATGAGTATGGCGAAGCCCAGGACCGGATTGGCTATCTGATTTGTCCGTCAGCGGTGGCAAGGATGAGTGCGGTTGGGTTGCCAGCGGATGAACTGCTCAATTACGCCTATTCAGAGATACCTTTTAAGGAAGGCAAGAAGCCGCAAAATGCGGTTCCCAACCTTCCCAGTTGTATCCTTGGGGATCGGGCTAAGATTAATGGGGATAATCAGTGCTTAAGGGCTTTGCGCGAGATGATGGAAGAGGCTAACGATGAGACGATTGTCCGTAAGTACGCGAATACGATAAGCTTCATCGAGAGCAATCAGCGCTCGCTACAGATGCGCCAATGCGGCAGTGACAACAGAAAGGCGTGCGAACCGGAAAATAGAACGGACGGCGGAGAAACCCCGCCGTCCGGATGAAGCGCATATCAACGCTGAATGGTGGGCGCTACTGCGTCGCCGCGGCGTTGTTGACGGTGGTGCTGGTGTGGTTGGCAAGACCGCCGCCGCCGAGGGCATAGCCGAAGAAGGCCCAGGGGCCGAGCGTCTTGACGGTGTCCCACGCGCCTTCCCAGAAGGTGGGCTCGCGCGGGATGATGTTCTTCGGGGGCACAGGCGTGTTCATGACGAACTCGTTGAAGTTCTCGAACACGATCCTCCCGGTGTTATTGGTGGAGGTCATCCGCCAGAGCTCGGCGACGTTGGCGGAGTTGTAATAGCTGTCGGCGATCTTGCCGGCGGCGGCGATCTGCTTCTCGCTCAAACTCACGCATCTGGACGCGCCGAGCATCAGCGCGCAAAGCAGGGAACACCCCGCGCCTTTCAACAGCGGCTCGACGTAATCGGCCACCAGACCGGTCTTGGCCATTTCCGTCTGAGTCGCCTTGGCATCGGCTCCGACCGCCCATGCGGCCAGCAGGCGCTCGCGGGCGCGGGCGCGGATGACCGCGTCTTTCATCGTTGGCAGAGGATCATGTCTTTAGCATCTGCTAGCTGCTGGATTATTTCGCGTTTCTTGAAGACTCGTCTAGATAGGTGATAGCGACGCCGCAGACTTTCGCAAAGGGCGTGAGTGTATGAACCTGCCGGTGAGTGGCACTCAGTATATGTTCGGTGCGAAATCCGCGAACCAGCAACGCATCCGCGATCAGCGTACGGTGACAGCGCCACGGCACCGCCTCCGCACACATCACTACGATTTGTGCTTGGGCTGCCAACTGGATCAACTCTTTGAGACTCTCCGCAAAAGCGGGCGTCTGCATGTAATCCGCATAGCCTCGGAAGGATGCGTTTCGCCATCCCGCATTCGGCGAATCGCGCTTCGCGTGACGCAGGCCGCCGAGGCCCGGCAGATGAACATAACCCAATCCGGCGTTCTTCAAAGAAACAGCGAGGTCATCCCGATTGAATTGAGGGTTATGCCGGGAGCGCGGCACCGTCCGCACATCGGCGACACACGTTGCCCCATGTGCATGAATCAAGCTGACGAATTCATCAAGCGTATGCGTGGAATGACCAACCGTCAAAATCAGCGGCGAAGGTTCTGCATGAGACATCCTTACACCTCCTTACGCGGCAATTCCGTCAGGATCGGGTTGTCCCTGTCAAAGAGGCTCCGGCTCTTGACCTCTCCGCCAGCCCTCATGCTCTAATGCCCCTCTGACTGCCATGCTTTGACGGACTGGACCGGATGGACCAGCATAAGAATATTGAGCGTCAGGTTGTCGCGGACCCACCAGAGGCAGCCGAGTTCAAGGACGATGATCGTGGCTACGATGACCCAGACCCGCGTGAAGCGGGCGGTCAGGAAACCGAGCGACATCATGCCGATATCGCAAACAGAATTCAGGACGCTGTCGCCGACATAGCCGAGGGCAATGGTCGCTTCGCGATAGCGGTTGATGATGAGCGGCGAATTCTCAAGGAGTTCCCAGCCGGCCTCGATGAGGAGTGCGATGAGGAAACGGTACTTGACCGGCAGCCGCCGCGCGACCAGCCACAGGAAACCGTAAAACAGCATGCCGTGAATGATGTGCGAAAAGGAGTACGCGTCCGCAACGCGCTGCGAGTTCTCGCTTGACCAGACATCGCCATCCCACCAGCCGAAGTGTCCGTCAGGCCCGAGCAGCGACCGCCCCGAAAGGCTCTCGATGACCGCCACCGCAGATAGAACGACAATACAGCTCAGGATAACAAAGCGATGCTTTTTCAGAAAAACCGAGCTTTGCCGCAGGGCGAAGCTAACAGACGACTCGATGTTCTGCGATCGGTTCATTTCGTCAAAGTCCGGCATGGCGGAGCTGCCAGACGCGCACGTAGTCGATCACGAAATAGGAGGGCAACTGCGCGTCGTCCACGGCGCTGTTGTCCCAGCCGCCGCTGGGCAGCGTAAAGATGAGCTGCGACGGCACATTCGAGATGCGCGGGTCTTCCCAGCGCAGCACTTCGCGCCCGTTGCAGTAGTAGACGGCCAGCCCCGGCGACCATAGCAGGCCGCAGGTGAGGAATCCGTCCTTGTCGGGCTGGACGTAGATGGTGCCGGTGCCGGCGTTCTTGTGCTCCTTGCCGTAGCCGTCCCAGTGCATGGCGATGTTGTAGCGGTAGCGGCCCCAGCGGGAAAGCTGCTCCATGATATCGAACTCCATGCCGCCGTCGGAGGTCGAGCGGCGTACGCCCGCAGGCGACACGGCAGCTCCCCGGTCAGGCATCATCCAGAACGCCGGCCACATGCCAGGCGCTGGCGGCAGCTTCATGCGCGACTCGAAGTAGCCGTACCGCTGCGTCCATTTCCCTGCCGTGTCGAGAAAGCCGGTCGCATAGGCGGTCTCGCCGCTTACGGCCGTCGGCCCCCACGGCTTGAAAGCGGGATCATCGTTATGCCAGCCGCGCTTTTTCTCATACCGCAGGCGCGCCATGCCGCCGCCGAGAATCACGTTGTCCTTGCTGTAGTGGCTGACCTTGTCATACCAGTTCTGCCCGAAAACGTTCCATTTGTTCGTGTCGATGGCGGAGCCGTCGAATTCATCGTCGAACGTCATGACCCAGTCGCCCGCCACGGGCGGACGCTTGCCCAGCCAGTCGGGCAACGCGGGCGCGGGCGGCACCTCCGCGCGGATGGACACGACCCGCACCACGCGATCCACCCGGTCCGTGCCAGCGGCGATCGTGATGCCGGAGACCGCGTCGCTGGTCAGCGGCGTGCCTGTTCCCGAAACGCAGCCGCGGTGTCCGGGCGCGGCAACGCTGGGCAGGCAGGTCCACGGCACGGCGGCCGCGAACGGCACGACGATCTCCCCGCCTGCGCCGGGTGCCAGCGGAGCCGTAAGGTCGGTCCATGCCGTCGGGCCGCCGTTGCATTCGAGGCGGGCATGCAGCTTGACCGGCACCGCACCCTCGTTCGTCACCGTCACGCGCGCTTGCAGGTACTCGCGCAAATCCCAGCGCCCGGCCGGCGGCCTGAACAGCATCGACATTTCCGTGCGCCCAGCCGGGAAAGTGATCCGCAGCGTCGACTGGCCTGCGTTGGTGACGGCGGTCACCCGCGCGCCGCGCGAGACGAGCTGCGTGCCCGCGTCCACGAACACGCCGGTGCCCAGCAGCAGACCCTTCGGGGGCGCGATGCGTATCGCGTTAGGGTCCACCGGAGGTTTTTCGCCGGGCTGACCGCCCGCCTCAAGCGACAGGATGAGGAAAGACTGCGCCGCCTTATCGGACTTGCCCGCGAAGAGCACCATCCGCACCACGGCCTCCGGCTTCAGCGCGTAGCCGGGCCTTCCCCACGAGTAGCCGAACAAGACGCTCACCGTGCCGGTCGCGCCCGGCTGGAGCTGGCGCCAGTCCGAATTCCAAGCGTTGTCGCTCCACGGCCCGGCGTTGTCGACCCGCAGGCTGAGGCGGAGCGGAGCCGCGCCGGTGTTGACCGCACGGACCGCGACATGCCCGTAAGCCGACAGGTTCCATGTGCCGGAGGGCGGCGTCAGCGTGATGCCGGGAAACGGGTCGGCACCCTGCGCAATGGCCACCGAAATCCCGGACGCGTCAGCGCCTGCACTCCGCGTCGCCGTCACCTGCGGCGAAGACGGCGTGACCGACTTCGAGGGCAGCCCGGCAACCAGATCCATCCCGCGGGCGGCGATTGCGGAGACAGCAACCAAAGCCGCCACACGCCATGCACGTTCTTTAAGTATATTC
>CAYSXF010000436.1:0-4678 GCA_964434815.1 uncultured Lentisphaeraceae bacterium | reverse complement strand
CACCCGCTGACACTGCTCGGCGTCGCCATGCTGGTGCCCCTGTTGATCCGAGCCGCGTCGGCCGAGCCGCTCTATACCTGCGAGGGCACCGACCCGTCATTCGCTGCTGTTCAGGAGAGTAGTGGTGGCAAACCCGGGGAGAGATTCAACCGGGGCGGCGCCCTCGGCTCCCGAATCCATGTGAACCACAAGCTGCTGGAACAGCAGATCGGCAAGACCGGTCCCATTCCCAAGGGCATCGGTCTCCACACCGAGTTCAGCGGCGGCATCAGCCGCAAGGACTTTGGCCAATGGACGCGCTGGTATCAGGAGGACGGCAACGTCCAGGTGTTCCGCCTGTTCAAAGGTGAACAAAATGTCCGTGGAGGTGCCGAACAGGATGGTTCGCCGGGGCGCGTCGAGACCTTCTCGCACACCCTCACCGTCGCTCCCGGAACCTGGCACGAGTGGGAAGGGACCTACACGGTCATCAAGCCGGTCGGCGCGTGCATCTTCCAGTTGATGCATGAAGGGGGTCAACTGTGGCCCTTCCACATCGAGATGTCCGGCAAGGGCGACATTTCCTTCCTTCGCCGCAGGCCCGTGCCCGGCATGGAGCGAGATATCGTCATAGCTGAAAACATGGTGGGCAAATCCATCAGCATCAAGGTCCGGGCGAACGGGGAGGATTACGAGGTCTATCAGAAAGCGCCGCTCGATGACGGACCCTGGAAGCTCGTTACCAAAGGCTCCTTCACCCAGGCGAAAGACAACAAGATCAGCTTTCGCTGGGGCATGTATTGCGGTTCTAAAAAAGGCCAAACCGTCCCGAATGATGCCCTGCTTTTCGTCACCGGTGCCACGATCCGCTGATTCAGGCAGGCACAACAAACATCAAGAAAGCCAAAGCCGAATGAATGATCGCTTGATTCACTCGAAGAAGCTGTGCGCCCTGGGTGCCGCCCTGCTGCTGGCGCCGCTGGCTGCGCTGCATGCCGACGTTGCACAACAGAAACCCAATATCATCTACATCCTCGCGGACGATATCGGCTACGGCGACTTCGGTTGCTACGGCGCAACCAAGGTCAAGACGCCGAACGTGGACAAACTCGCGTCGCTGGGCTTACGCTTTACCGACGCGCATGCGATGGCGTCGGTCTGCACGCCGTCGCGCTACGCCTTCCTGACCGGCGAATATGCCTTCCGCAAGAAGGGCACTGGCATCGCCTCCGGCATTGACGGTCTGCTCATCGAACCTGGCAGAACCACCGTGCCTTCGCTTCTGAAGCGGGCTGGGTACACGACCGGCATCGTCGGCAAATGGCATCTCGGCCTAGGAACCAAGCCCACGGACTACAACAGCGAGATCAAGCCCGGCCCGCTGGAAATAGGCTTCGACTACGCCTGGATCATGCCTGCCACCGGCGACCGCACACCGTGTGTCTGGGTTGAGAATCACCGCGTGGTCGGCCTAGATCCCGCCGATCCGATCAAGCTGGATTATTCCGTGAAACGCGGCGAGCCGCGCTCGTTCATTCATGGCATCCCGCGGATCGGCGAGCAAACGGGCGGCAAGGCGGCGCTCTGGGACGACGAGAATATTTCGACCGTCATTGCGGCGAAAAGCTGCGCGTTCATCGAGCAGTACGCAGCCGAGCCGTTCTTTCTCGAAGTGGCGACGCACAACATCCATGTGCCGCGCGTGCCGAATCCGAAGTTCCGCGGAGCTAGCCAGTGCGGCGTGCGCGGCGACACCATTGTTGAGTTCGACTGGATCGTCGGTCAGGTGCTCGGAACGCTCGAACGCCTGAAGATCGCAGAAAACACGCTGGTCATCCTCACGAGCGACAACGGGGGCGTTCTCGACTCCAACGGTCCCGACAAGGAGCACGGCGGCACCGTCGAATCGAACAACGGTCATCTTTTCAACGGCATGCTACGCGGCGTAAAAGGCTCGATCTGGGAAGGCGGCACGCGGGTGCCGCTGGTCACACGCTGGCCGGGCCACAT
Organism: uncultured Lentisphaeraceae bacterium; assembly: GCA_964434815.1. Classification (GTDB taxonomy): domain Bacteria; phylum Verrucomicrobiota; class Kiritimatiellia; order RFP12; family UBA1067; genus CAYSXF01. The sequence continues at coordinate 2,689 of CAYSXF010000436.1, read as the reverse complement.
CCAGCCCGGCACGTCCGGCGCGTTGGTCTGTCAGGTGGATATGCTGTCGAGCTTTGCGTCGCTGACCGGACAGCGACTTGACCCTGCCGACGGCCCCGACAGCTTCAATGTCTTGCCCGCGCTCCTCGGCGTGACATCCGACAAACCCTGGCGCGAATATCTGATCGAACAGGACAATTCAGGTAACGCGCTTGCGCTTCGAAAAGGCCCGTGGAAATTCATTCCCGGCAACGGTGGTAAAAAAGGAAAGGCGGCTAGGCGCAGGGCGGAACTTGAAAACCCGGCGGAAAAAATCGCCGACAAGGATTTGCCGCCCATCACCGGTCAGCTCTACAACCTCGACACCGATTTGAGTGAAACATCGAACGTCGCCGCCGCGCATCCCGACATCGTGGCCGCGATGTCAGAAAAGCTCGATGAGATCAAAACGAAAGGCAGAAGCCGCCCATGAACAGACTCCATGCGATCTTCGCGAAGCTTTGCTCTACGAGATGAATAGGCCGGCCGACGAGCGGCTTAGGCGGTCGATATACATGGCGACGCCACCTTCTTCGATGCCGTCGATCAGCTCTTCGCTTTTGATGCCCATGAGGTCCATGCTCATGGTGCAGACGACCAGATGCACGCCGCTGAGCTTCGCCTGGCCGATGAGTGCCGGAAGCGACATGACGTTTTTGTGTCTCATGATGCCTTTGATCATGGCCAAGCCCATGCCCGCCATATTCATCTTGGAGAGCGTGAGTCGGTCAGGCCCCTTCGGCATCATGAAGCCGAACATTTTTTCAATGAGGTTCTTCCTGGCCGTTACCGGGCCGGCTTTGCGCAGGATGTTGAGGCCCCAGAAGGTGAAGAAAAGCGTCACCTCATAGCCCGCCGCGGCGGCGCCGTTGGCGATGATGAAGGCGGCCATGGCCTTGTCGAAGTCGTTGGAGAAAACGACGTTGGTCATGGCGCGTTTGCCGGACTGCTGCACGTTGCCACACACCGCAGGCGACCGTTTGATAATGGTGGCGCGATAGCTGCCTTTTTCGGCTGGCTCCAGGCTGGCGAGTTCATGTCCGGTGGTGTTGCACCACGCGGGCGCGTCGGCGACAAAGCCGGGGTCGGTCGCGGTGACGCAGACAGCCTCGCCGACTTGAATGTCATCTATGGCCTGCTTGAGGTGAAGGATGGGTCCGGGGCACTGAAGGCCGCAGGCGTCTATGGTTTTAACACGTTTCAAGAGTGTGTCCTTTGCAGTGGGTTGAAAATCCTGATCGCCGAAATCGTTCTCCGGATGATGAGCTTCGGGCATTTCGTGTGCGGCCATTCCGATCGTACGCTGATAGGTGATGTAGCCTCCCGTGAGGTTGCGGCATTTGAATCCGTTTTGCGTCAGCGTGCGGCAGGCGAGATAGCCGCGGTGTCCGACGCGGCAGAAAACGAAGTATTCCTTTTCTTTGGAAAGCTCGCCGAGCCGGCCGCGCAGTTCGTCAGCCGGGATATTCATTGAGCCGGGAATTGTTCCGACGGACACCTCGCCTGGGGTGCGGACATCAAGTAGCTTCTGCTGCGCCGCCGGATTAATGACATCTTCCGCATGGCAGAGCCTCACATCGCCGCGCAGCGCGTTGGCCGCGACGAACCCGGCGAAATTGACGGGATCCTTGGCGGAGCCGAACGGCGGCGCGTAGGAGAGTTCGAGGTTTTCTAGGTCGAAAACAGTCATCCCCGCGCGGATGGCGACGGCAAAGACGTCGATGCGCTTGTCCACGCCGTCGCTGCCGACAGCCTGTGCGCCGAGCACTTTGCCGGACTGGGGATCGAACAGCATTTTAATGCTGAGCGGAGCGGCTCCTGGATAGTAAGACGCGTGGCTGGTTGGATGGATATACACTTTCTCAAACGAAATACCCGCGCGTTTAGCCGCTTTTTCGCTGAGCCCGGTCATGCCGACGGCGAGGTTGAAGACCTTGCAGATGGCCGTTCCCTGCGTGTCCTGATAGCGCGTGTCGCGGCCGAAAATGTTGTCGGCGGCGATGCGTCCCTGCCGGTTGGCCGGCCCGGCTAGGGGGATGAGCGCCGGCTGCCGCGTGATGAAATCGGTCACCTCCACGGCGTCGCCGACAGCGTAGATGGCCGGATCGCTGGTCTGCATGCGGTCGTTGACTTTGATGCCGCCGCGCGGGCCGAGAGCCAGGCCCGCCGCTTTGGCGAGCGAGGTCTCGGGTTTGACGCCGATCGCGAGCACGGCGATGCCAGTCTCAAGCGTTTCGCCGGAGCTGAGGCTGAGTTTCAGCCCCTTCGCCGAGTCACTGAAGCCCGTGACGGAGGTCCCAAGGCGCAGGTCGACGCCGTTCAGGGTTAGTTCCTGATGGAGGATGGAGACCATTTCGGGGTCGGCCGGGTTCATCACCTGCGGCGCGAGTTCAATCAGCGCGGTCGCTATTTTGCGGCGGCGCAGCGCCTCGGCCATTTCGAGGCCGATGTAGCCGCCGCCGATCACCGTGGCGTGCTGTTTGCCGTCGAGCGCCTGGATGATGCGGTCCATGTCCTCCATGTTGCGGAGCGTGAGCACGTTCGGGCTGTTGATTCCGGGAATCGGCGGGCGGACGGGTTCGGCGCCGGGGCTCAGGATGAGCGCGTCATAGGTCTCGCGGTAGACTTCGCCGCTCTCGAGGTCTTTGATTTCGACCTCTTTTTTCGCGGG
>CAYSXF010000435.1:0-4683 GCA_964434815.1 uncultured Lentisphaeraceae bacterium | reverse complement strand
TGGAGAACTGGGACTCGGCCACCTCCGGCCACAAGCAGATGGGCGGCGCGCACGACGTGCACTGGATCCGGCCCGGACTTCCCGGCGCGGGTCACCTCATGGTCTTCAACAACGGCCAGTACCTCTACCAGCGCACGCCGCAGTCCTCCGCGCTCGAAATCAACCCGTTCCTCGACGCTTCAGGTAACGACACCGGCAAGTACGTCAACCCGCCCGACGCGGGCTACCGGCGTGAAACCTACGACCACGACACGCACAACGAGCCGCGCCAGGTCTCGAAACAGATCGTGTGGAGCTACCGCTCGGCCAACAGCCACGGCTGCTTCAGCCACATCGGTTCCAGCGCCCAGCGTCTGCCGAACGGCGGCACCTTTATCTGCTCCGACACCGAGGGCCACTTCTTCGAGGTAACCGCCAAAGGCGAATTGGCCTGGGAGTACATCAACCCTGTGACGCGCGACGGCCCGGTGAAAGTGTTGAACGACGCTTTACCGATGGTGAACTCCGCTTTCCGTGCCTATCGCTATGCCGCTGACGCTGCCGCGTTCAAAGGCCGCGACCTAACACCGAAGGGCTCCATCAACGAACGTGCCGCGCAAGGCGTCGACGTCTATCGCAAGCGCCGCCCCGAGGGTGACCGTCCCCGGGCAGGCGGAGAAAGAAAGGCAGGCAACAAGCTTGCAACCCGGCCCCCTCAGCCGCCACAATAGAGCGTACGGATGAAAACGGTAATCTGCGTGTTCTTGGCCGTGTTAACCGCCTCCTGTCTGCTTCGTGCAGGACAGCCGCCCAACTTCGTCGTGATCCTTGGCGAAGGCCACGGCTGGAGCAGCACGTCCGTGCAGATGGACGAGGCGGTGGCGGAATCGAAAAACGCGTTTGTGCGGACGCCGAATCTTGAGCGGCTCGCGCGGGAGGGAATGCGCTTTGCCGATTTCTACGCGCCGTCACCGCGTTGCACGCCCTCGCGTGCCGCGCTGTTCACTGGCAAAAGCCCGGCGCAGTTGCACATGACCTTCGTAGGCGAAGGCAAGAAAGAGAGTGGCGTCACTCCGAACGGGCGCGTGATAGCGCCCGAGGCTTCGACGGAACTTCCGACGGGCGAGACAACCATCGCCGCTTTGCTAAAACGGGCGGGATACGTGACCGCGCATTTCGGCAAGTGGCATGTGGGCCGTATCGATCCGAGCCAGTACGGTTTCGCCGAGAGCGACGGCCCGACAAACAACGGCGGCCCTGACAACGTCGCTAACCCGCATCCGAAGCAACTCTACGGCATGACCGAGCGCGGGGTGGCTTTCATGACGCGGCAGGTGAAAGACGGCAAACCGTTCTACCTCCAGTTGTCGCACTATGCTTCGCGGCAAGGGGGCGACGCAAGTTCAGAGGCTCTCTCCGCCGTGAAGGCGTGGAACGCCAACCTAAGCGAGCGCGAAGAAGCTGAGGCTGCTGCTGACCTTGATCTTGATATCGCCTTCGGGAGGATTCTCCAGAAACTGGACGAACTCGGCATTGCGAACAACACCTATGTTATGTTCACGACCGATCACGGTACGCCCGGCAAAAATCCGCCTTTCGCCGGCGGCAAGGGCACGGTTTGGGAAGGCGGCTTACGCGTGCCCTTCATCATCCGCGGGCCAGGCATTCTGCCGGGCGCGTGTTCGCATGTGCAGGCAAGCGGCCAAGACGTGTTTCCCACCATCGCGGAGTTGGCTCACATCACCGAACAACTCCCGAAAGGCGTTGAAGGCGGCAGCCTTGTGCCGGCGCTCACACAGGCGGGCTCCGGCACGGTGAAACGTCCGCGCGAGGAGTTCGTCGTCCACTTTCCGCACTACGACAAAGACCCTCTCGGTCCGGCGTCCGCGATTCTCCTCGGCGATTTCAAACTGATCCGCATCTACGAGACCGGCGTAACAAAACTGTTCAACATCGCTAAAGACCCCGGCGAGCGCAATGATCTCGCAATGGGCATGCCCGACAAAGTCAAGGAGTTGGATGCGCGCCTCACGGAGTATCTCTCAACCATGAAGGCGCAGCTGCCCGCGCCTAACCCGGCATATGACGCGACGAGACCGACCGGACGCAAGGGGGAAGGCAAACGAAAGGCAAGGCCATAATGCGTGGTTTGGCGACACTCACTCTCTTCGCTGTACTTGCGGGGCAATCGGTTGCGGCACGGCAGCCGGTTCAGAATTCGGCGTGCAACGACGTGCCGGCGCACCCATTCGATTTGATCGTTGGGCGTCCGAGTTCGAACGCGGTCACGGTGAGCGTGCTCTGTTATGAAGACATGGCGGGCCGTATCGCCTATGGGACCCGGCAAGGCAATCTCGCATCCACAACGCCGCAGCGCTCCTTTCACAGAGGGGAACCGCAAGAAATCATCCTTACGGGACTCTTGCCGAACGCCCGGCATTATTACCAGTTCCGCTCAGCGCGCACAAACAGCGCAGAGTTTAGTTTCCATACGGCCCGTCCGCCGGAAAGCGCCTTCACGTTCACCGTCACGGCGGACTCTCATCTCGACGAAAACACGGATCCCTTGATCTACCGCCAGACCCTTGCTAACGCGCTCGCCGACAATCCCGATTTCCACATCGACCTTGGCGACACGTTTATGACGGAAAAACACGACAACCGCGAGAACGCCGCCCGGCAGTATCTCGCGCAACGCTACTATTTTGGCCAACTCAGCCAATCCGCGCCGCTATTCCTCGTGCTCGGCAATCACGACGGAGAAAGCCCGCGCGGTCGAGGAACGGACGCCGACAGCCTCGCCGTCTGGTCTAACATGATGCGGAAACGCTATTTCCCGAATCCCATTCCCGACGGTTTTTACACCGGCAACGCGGTGAAACACCCGGAGGCCGGCCTTTTGCAGGACTACTACGCTTGGAAGTGGGGCGACGCGTTGTTCGTCGTGCTGGACCCTTACTGGTTTACACAAAACCAACGCGGGCAACGCGACAACTGGAAACGTTCGCTCGGCATTGAACAGTTTCAGTGGCTCAAGCAAACCCTCGAAACAAGCCAGTCGAAATTCAAATTCATCTTTATCCACCATCTTGTCGGCGGCTCGGACGAGCAGTGCCGCGGCGGAGCAGAATCCGCTCCGTTCTACGAATGGGGCGGAAAAAACTCGGACGGGAGCGACGGCTTCCAGCAATTAAGGCCCGGATGGCCGATGCCTATTCATCAACTGCTTGTCCAGAACCGTGTCACCATCGTCTTCCACGGTCACGACCATTTCTATGCGAAACAGGAACTCGACGGCATCGTTTACCAGGAGGTGCCGCAGCCGGGAAACCCCTCAAGCGATCGCGTCCCCCGAACCGCTGCCGAATACGGCTACCGCAACGGCGTAATCCTCGGCGGCTCCGGCCACCTTCGCGTCACCGTTTCTGAGGCCAACGTCACCGCCGATTACGTCCGAACTTCACTTCCTGCCGGCGCCCCCGCCGGTAGGACAAAGCCACAGGTTTTGCACTCCTACATCATCTTGCCGCAGAAATAGACGAGTCTGCAATAAGAGCCGCACGTTAGAACTTCCGGACTCGCGCAATACTCAAATACTCCACGGCCAAGCGTGCAAATAATCCCACCCGTCATTTCACCGTCGTCTGCGCCCCGACCGTACGGCATCATCGACGCCCTCTCCGCCCTCGGCCATGTCGGGTAAGAACACTCCGTCCAAGGAGCCCAAAAAACACACGCGCACGGTGTGCATACTTTTACTTCTGTTAGATCAGACTGTTAGAACACCAGCGTAAAATGCGATATTTATGGCATTATATTCCATATATACTGGGACTCATAATCCTTTGGTCGCAGGTTCGAGCCCTGCTGGGCCCACCATCCTCAAACCCCTTAAAACACCGCGTTTTATTGGGGTTTTTTCATTAGTTTAACCAGTAGTACTATTAAAAGAGTGTCTTCGCCTTCCCTTGCGTAACCCTGCTTAAACCTCTTTTTTGGTAACAGTTTAGTTACAGTTTGGTTACACCCCTACCTGCTCCAATAACCGGTTCCGTCACCGCAAAAGGCGCACCAGATTCTCACGAACATGCGCCGTTAAGCATAAAACCAAAGTCGCGTCTCAAACCGGAAGTAATTTAACACGCACCTCATTGTCACGCAAGGGCCGTTAAATCCGACAATAGCCGCGTTGTAACAAACAGGCGGCGGGTATCACTCCGGTGCCCGTTAAATATTGCCAAAAAGGCAAAAGAACTTTCATAACGATCCAATCGAAAATACGGGTCCGTTATAGCAGACCTGCAGGTCAATAACAGGAAACGGTAAATTACACCGGGTAAGGAAGGGGTATAATTATCACAGTTGAATTGTATCAGATTCCCAATGGAACCAAGGGGGTTCAGCTAAGTGGCGGGTTAGCTTATTGGTAGATCAGCGGCAAAGAAAAGGACTCTCTACGGGTGTAGAAGAGTCCTAATAAACTGGTGGCAAGGGTGGGGATCGAACCCTATGGAAGATCGGAAGGATGCCGGGGAAAAGTCAACCCCGTCTGCGATTCGACAGCCATGACAGGCACCGAATATTCGCCGAGGGGCCTGTTACCGGCCTTGTTGGGGAATACCCAGGCCCGTGCGACCGTACAGGTGCCTCCATAGGCGATTTTAAAGAAGGCGTCCGGAACAGCCACGCCCCCCTCTCCGATCA
>CAYSXF010000434.1:0-4686 GCA_964434815.1 uncultured Lentisphaeraceae bacterium | reverse complement strand
ACACCTCTCTATTCGTCGGCAGCGTCAGATGTGTATAAGAGACAGGAAGCAGGGAAGAGCGCAAGCATACGTGTGCCGCACAAAATCCGTTTCGTCGGCTTCCCTGAGTTGCCCTAGTGCGGAAGGTTCTTGATCTTATCCGTAGCAAGGACTGGCGCTTGCGGCCTGGTGGGATTCGCCGACAGTGTTCGCCACGTCACACCCGTCTCATAAGCGGTTTGCAGATTCAGCGGCTGGGGCAGCCAGGTGCGGAACCGATCGCTCGGCGACCACCTGTTGCCGGCCGACGCGTAGTCGCATAGGGTCAGCGTACGCTTCTTGCCGTCGACAAGGAACGGCACATCGACCGCGATCCACACTCCGGCCTTTTCAGCAGCCTGGGCGTCGAGCCTCACGTTGCCGAGCGACACTGCGCTGCGGTCAACCATAGCCTGCGCACTATTCTCGGGCGACACAAGCCGCTCGTCCAGGGCAAAAACGATTGGCCCGCGTTTCACAGCTACTTGCCCGTTTCCGTCGGGAGCATCCATGATGCGGGTGCGCATATCCAAGGCCAGCTCCACGCAATCCCCATCTCTCCACAACCTACTGAGTCGGGCATACGTTCCCGGCTGCACGGGCTGCGGATCGCCGTTAATCTTCAACGTCGTCGCCTCGCTCCACGCGGGTATCCGCAGGGCAAGGGTGAAGGTTTCGGGCTGGGACGGCCTGACCGTCATTCTCACGGCGGCCTCACGGGGATAGTCTGTGTCCATCGTAATACGCGCCTGACCCCCTGATACGGTTTTGACGTCCACGCTGCCGGGAAAATATAGATTCACCACGGGGCCGTCCTTGGCCTGCATCACTGCCCAGAACGGAGTGAGCATCAGCGCGCGGCTTCCACTGACGACGCAACAGCTCAAGCCCGCGTCGGCCTGCATGACCCAGCTCGGCACCCGCTCCCCCATCAATGAGTCGTAGTAGCCCCACCAGCGGCCGTCCGGCATCAGCGCGCCCAACAGGGAGTTGTAGAGGCTCAGCTCCAACTCATCCGCGTAGGCCGAATCGCCGGTCAGCCGCAGCAGATGCCAGCACAAATACATCCAGTGCGCCGTGACGCAGGTCTCGGCCGGTTTGCTCACGAGCCGCGTCTGCTGCGACCGGCCTTTGAACCAAATCTCATTCTCCGTGCCAGTGCCTGTCGCGAAAAGCTCTTCCGCGCGGATGTTGCCGGCCAGGGCGACGGCCGCGTCCAAATAGCGGCGGGTCCCTGAGGCCCGGTACAGTTCACAGAGCCCGATGAAGCAGTACAGTTGCTCGTAGCCTTTCGGGCTGCCAACCTCCCGCGCCGGCTTGCCTGCCAAAACGTCATCGACTAACCGCAATCCTTTGGGAGCGAGCTTCCCAGGTTCGTTCCACTGGGCCACGACGCGTTCGGAGAAGTCGCGGTACTTATTCAGGCCTGTGCGCTGATAGAGCAGTGCGCCGGATTCGACGATGACGCTCGGAGCAAGACCTTTCCACATCGCCCAGCCCAGATCAGGAATACGCGCTTTCTTCTGCTCCACTTCGTTGATCAGGCAGTCAAGCACGCGGCAGGCCGCATCGAGAGCCGCTTTATCCCCCGTTAAATCGTAGTGCGCAGTCAACCCCAGAATGACGCACTGCCGCCCCCACACATCGTAACCGCCGTTCAGCCTTTTCTCACCGGCAAAGGAACCGATGTTACCGTCTGGCTCCTGCGTGGCAATCAAGTCGTTCACAGCCCGATCCATCAGCCGCCGTTTTTCGGTCGTGGGTTTGCAGGCATACCCCCACGCCAAGGCCGTGAACCACTTGCCCCAGTAATCGCAACGCCATTGATCCGCGAAGCCTCCCTCCGTCACACCGTCGTTTTTCACGCGGAACGGCTTGACGAGACGGTCGACGTCCCAAGCCGTGATGAGGTTCTCCATGCATCCGTCCATCCGCCGCCCCACCTGGCCACCCATTCGAATCTGGCCGGGCGCAAGGCAGGTCTGCGCATCCGCGACCGCCAGCCCAGGAAGCTTCTGCTCGCTGGCATTGCCGACGTCCGCACATCCGAGCATGAATGCGGCCCCTGTTATCGAGGCGACAACATTCCCGAAAACCGAATGGGTGATGAATTTTCTTTGTGCCATAACTGTTACTTCCCCGTCGCTCTTGCCCTGTCAAGAACCACACTTACAAGGTTAGCGACGGGCGGTGTGCGAGAACAGTGCGGTTCAGATGAAACTATGTCGCAAGCCTGGGAGCGCGGGCGCCCCCGCCCGCGAGAACGGCGGTTCCATGCTGGGTCGCAGTCTGTCATTCCACATTGGGCTGTGAGTCTGACTTGCATGCCTTTCACGACGCGGGCGAGGGCGCCCGCTCCCAGTCGCTCCGCACATACTACGCACTTCAATCGCGCTCCCTCTGTCGCGCCCCGATTACGATCTCAGAACAACTTTGACAGGTTGACCTTGCCGGTCTCCGGCTCCTCGGAGCGGGAAAGTGCGCGGATGCTGTTGTCTACGGATCCCATCAAGGAGCCGGCCGTCCGGTAAAGAGCCAAAATATTTTCCACTGGCGAACCGACCTGGATCGCATGCGTCGGCCCGAGGAACAGCCCACCCTTCGGAAACAGCGCAAGACGGCGGTGGACTTCGCGCTCGACCTCCTGCGGCGTGCCGAACGCGAGCGTGCTCTGGACGCAGACGCTGCCGCAGAAGGTCAGCCGGTCGCCGACTTGCTTCTGAAGTTCCGCAATGTCCGTCTGCGGCGTGGTCGGCTGCACCACGTCGTAAACGTCGAGTCCCAGTTCGGCCAATCGCGGCAGGAACGCGGCCACGCAGCCGCACATGTGCATCATGGTCCGCGCGCCATAGGAATGGGCCATCTCAAAGTACATTTTGAACTTGGGAGCGAAGTGGCGCTCGAAGAGCTCGTGGCTGATCACCTGCGCGATCTGCGTGCCCAGATCCTCGCCGATGTGCGTGAAGTCGATCAGACCGCCCGCAGCCTCCAGCGCGCGGCGGTGCTGCTCGAAGTAGAAGCGGAACCGCGCCTCCATAAGCTCCAGATAGACCGGGTCATCCGCGAACAGGTCGATCAGCACCTGCTCCGTGCCGCGCGCACGGGCGATGCTGTTGATGAAATCCATGTCCCCGGCCGTTCCGAAGCACACGGCGAAACCCTGCTCACGCAGCGCCTCGCACTGAGCCCGAATGGTCGAGTAGTCGAACCAGTCTGCGGTCGGAAAGTGCGACCGGTCCAGTTGATCCAGTGTCTCCACTCCCGCGAAGGGCTGGTAGACCGACTCCAGATATTTGCCGCCCTCGAACTCGGCGTACTTGTAGCGCTCGCCCCAGTAGCCCTCGATGCTGCCGTCGGGGAACGTCCGCAATTCCGGCCCGCAATACGCCGCTTCGACATACCTGAAATCGTCGCCCAGCACCCGCAGCAACTGTTCCATGTTGGAAAGCCCGAAGTGCCCCATCAGCATCCGGTTGATCTCCGGCGTGCCCTCGTGCTTGACCGGAATGCGGTCATACCCGGCCCTCTCAAACGCGTTCAGCACCCGTTCCCGCGACGTCATCTGGTCTCCTAACTTGAGCGTTGAGAGATGAACGTTCAGAGTTGAGCTTTCATCTCATCCCCTACCACGCGCGACAGAGCAGACCCTTCAGATAAAGACCTTCTGGAAAGCACAAACCCTCAGGATGATCCTCCGCCTGCTGCAGCCGCTTGAGCACCTGGATATCGCGCTTGGCGTCCACGGCCGCATCCGCCACAACCTTGTGGAACAGCTCCGGGGTCATCAGCCCCGAGCAGGAGAAAGTCGCCAGCATGCCGCCCGGACGCAGCAGCTTGATGCCCAGCAGGTTGATGTCCTTGTAGCCGCGCGCCGCCTTCATCAGGCTGCCCTTCGACTCCGCGAATTTGGGCGGGTCGAGTACCACCAAGTCGAACGAGCGCCCCTCATCGCGGAACTTACGCAGCACCTCGAACACGTTGCCTTGGATGAAAGCCGACTCATCCACATGGCAGGTGTTTAGCGCCGTGTTGGTCTTGGCCAGTTCCAGCGAAGGTGCGGAAAGATCCACGTGCGTCACCGACGCCGAACCCGCCGCCACAGCCGCAATGCCGAATCCTCCTGTATACGAAAAAGCGTTCAGCACCTCGCAGCCGTTCGCGTAACGCTTGACCAGCCCGCGGTTATCTCGCTGGTCGAGATAGAAGCCGGTCTTGTGTCCCTCGCGCACATCCACCAGGTAGCGGCAGCCGTGCTCGACGATCTCGATCCGCTCCGGCGGCGGCTCGCCCGCCAGCACGCCGGTCACAAGAGGCAGCCCCTCGTGTTCGCGCACATCCACGTCTGACCGGTCATAGACTCCGCGGCAAGGAGAGAAGGTCTGCAGGGCCGCCACAATCTCCCTCTTCCATCTCTCAGCGCCAGCCGTCGTGAACTGGCACACGATCCAGTCGCCGTACCGGTCCGCGACCAGCCCCGGAACGCCGTCCGCCTCGGCGTTCACCAACCGATACGCGTTCGTCGCGTCTTCGGCCACGAAGACCGCTCGCGCCCCGACCGCCTGCGCGATGCGGCCCGCCACAAACGTCTCGTCAACCTGCTGCTTGTCATCGAACGTCCACATGCGCACGCGAATCTGCGACGAGGGTGAATACGCGCCCGTGCCCAGC
>CAYSXF010000433.1:0-4686 GCA_964434815.1 uncultured Lentisphaeraceae bacterium | reverse complement strand
AGATTTCTGCCTGTCTCGTGGGCTCGGAGATGTGTATAAGAGACAGGCCAGTCAGCGTGACCGGCCAACTTTAAGTTGCCGGCGTAAGCGAGCGCTTGCTCCCAGTTCAAGCCTCTGCCGGAGTCGGTCTTGGTCCACATCAACCCAGTTGCGCGGTCGGTGATTGTGCCATCGGCATTGTCGTGGAAATCGTTTTTTCCGTACTGCAGATTGCCGCGCACATACCGAACGTACGTCCGGTTGACTGTGTCCCCATCGCGCCGGCGCATCGTTTTGGGATAACCCTTGATCCGTCCGTCGGCGAAATTGACGCCAAACACGGTCGGGTTGGAGAACGCGGCTCCGACTTTGCCGTCCATCGCGGCGCCGGTGTATTCGGTCGCGCTCCAGTCCTGACAAGCAATGCCACGTTCGCCTTTGGATTCAGCGCCATACTTGAATTCAAAATATGTCGTGTCGAGATAGGGCTGGGAATCGGCGGTGTGCAGATGAAAACCGCCGGCAAAATTGATCAACGAGTAGAGTTCCTTGATGGTTGGTGCTCGCCAATCGTTGTGTTGGCCAATCCGGCAAGCTGCCGCCCCGGCAATGGCGGCGTCCCAGGTTGATCTCTCCCCGCGCGCCTTGACCCACATCAGGCCGGTGTTCAAATCGCTGATTGTACCGTCGCCGTTGTCCCGGTAATGCGCCGGCAGGCCCGGATGCTGCGCGTCCTGTCCGTAGAACGGCTGGCCCCTTACAGGCGGCGCAATCGCGCTACAGTTGTCATAACACCTCGTCTGGCCCGTGCCCACGATGGGGTACGTCCGTTCAGCGCAGAAGCCAGTCAGGCCGAGTCCCGCGACGATGACAAAATATATCCGGCAATCCTGTTTCATAGCTTTTTTCCTCTTACGGCAAACGCACGCCAATACGATAATAACGATATGTGCCTGCGGGTGAAGGGTCAGTCAGAACCCCCACGCCATCGCCACCGCGAATGCCGGTTTGTGACGGCACGTTCGTCCATGCGCCAGAAGTCAGATTGGTTCTAAAGTACAATGTGTAATTCCGATTGGTCGAAGACTCAAAGGATGCGCTCCAGCCATTAAACCTCGATAGCCTCAGGATGTGGAAGAACGACAGCGCGTTGGTCGGATTTGTATCCGCGATATACTCGGCATAGTTGCTCATGCCGTCATAATCCGCGTCACTATTCGCAGAGGAATTTGCGTTCGTCGCGGTGCCGCTTCCGCCGAAATACATCCGCCGCCACCCATCGGGGATGCCGTCCCCGACATGATCCACGCCGCTGTCGTTTCCGCCGCGCACGAGACGGACGTAGTTGTAGCCTCTGATCGCATCGCCTTGCGGGCCGAACGAGTATCCTGTATAGACAACCGCGTTATTGGTCACCGTTTTGACCGTCGCATAGCCGTAGGGAGGTGCGACCTTGGGATCGCTGCGCTGACAGCCCGCGCCGTGGACATCGACCCAGTTGGGCTGACCTGACGGCCAGCCCAGCGCCCGGCCGAAGGCGACATAATCCGCCTCTCCGCCCCCGGCGTTGTTGGTGCTGTACCCGCCATGGGTTGATCCCGTCCAGTAATAGGGGTAATCGACCTTGCCGGCCTCATTGGTGATCAGGGTACAGGTGAAGAAGTTCGTGTTGATCGCGGGCAGTCCGTTGTAGTCGGGTGCGTTCGAGTAGTTGACGATGCTTTGCAGCTCTTTGACATTCGGCAGTCGCCAGTCGCTGTGACCGAGATGGTTTGCGGCGTTCTTCGTTTGCACCCAAGCGAGGGCATTCGCCCACAACAGTCCCGAACCGTTGTCAGCCCGCGACCACATGAGTCCGGTGGATAGGTCCGTGACGGTGCCGTCGCCGTTGTTAGTGAAGCTGTTGAATCCGTAGCCCATTCCGCCCCGGACCAACTGTACGAAGAAGGTCTTCTCGGTGGTGCCGTCCGGCATGATCAGGTCGTAACCTTTGATACGGCCATCGGCGAAGTTCACGCCGAACAGTTTCGGATAACCGGTCTCGGCGGGGTTCAGAACAAAGACATCGCTGGAGGCGTACTGCGAGTCGATGACGCGTTCGCCTTGGCTCGTCTGACCCCAAGCGAAGTTGAAGAAGTGCGTGTCAATAAAGGGAGTCAGGACCGACGTGTCGGATCCCGAATAGCTACTGGGGTCTGTGCCGCGGCAGTCGAAGAGCGAATACAGCTCCTTGATCGTCGGCAGCCGCCAGTCGCTGAACCCGCCGTATTGAGCGGCATTGAGCGTTGTGACCCACGTGCGGGCCGCAGATAAGGTCAACTTGTCGCTTGAGACAGGCGAAGCGAGATTGGTGTTTGGGCCGCGCATCCAAGACAACCCCGTGTTGTTGTCGAAAACAGTTAAGCCATCCCCGCTCAGAGTATAGCTCGGTTGGTTTCCGTAGAACTGCGCATCCTGGCCATAGAGCGATTGCCCCGCCCAGGGAATTGCAACGATGCCGGTTGTATTGTAGCAATTGGTCTGGCCTGTATCCACGATCATGGAGGCGGCGAGATTTGCTGCAACCGTGATATAATTGGCACGTGTCAACGTGTTCATGCCGCCAGGACCGGAGACGGTCAGGCAGACGGCATATGTGGCAAGTGCGCTGTAGGTGTGGGTTGGATTGACATTGGTGCCGGTGGTGCTGTCACCGAAGTTCCAGAGACGATTGGTGATCGTTCCGCTCGAGGCGTCGGTAAAACTCACCGTCAGCGGCGACGTCCCGTAGTTCGGTGTTGCAACAAAGCCGGCGACCGGCACCCCCGAACCGACGAGAACTTGAAAGGCTTGCGCCCGGCTGTACGTCAGCGTGCCTCCGGGAAACGGGAACGACACAGCCACGTCCTTTAATTCAACGGCTTCGACCGCTGACAATGTGAACTGTGCCTTGGCAACGTACTGGCTCGGACGCGCCAATACGGAGCCCATATTGGTGCCAAGCATGGCGCTTGTCGGCAAGACGGCCGTTGGCGGCAGGGGCGGCGTGCTATTGGAACTCAGGTTGAAAGTCACCGTTAACCCGACTGTGCCCTGCGATGCCGACGATGGTGACACGCTGAGAACCCCATTGGCCACGGTGGCGTCGGCATACGCGCGTGTGCCGCACGTTGCCAAGCTCAACCCCAGCGGCGCAATCAAGAAAGCCCTTTTCATTGGATTACTTCCGCCTTTCCGTCGCGCACCAGAGAATCATGATCATCGAAGGCTCCACAAAAGGGCGGCACCACGGCCGCCCTTCTGCCAAACAGCCCTATTTCTCCAAGTCGGGGCGCGGCGGACGGTCTTCGCCACCCTGCCCACCGCCCTGCCCACCAGATCCACCCTGTCCGCCACCCTGACCGCCTTGCCCGCCGCCGCGACGGCCTTGACCACCCTGGCCGCCTTGCCCGCCCTGCGGACGCGGAGGCATGCACTCGTCCATCGTCAGTTTGCCGTCCCCGTTCTTGTCCAGCTTCTTGAGCGACTCGGAAGCCTTAGCGATTTCGGACGCGTCGATGACTCCGTCGCCATTCAGGTCCAGAGCGGCGATGATCGG
Organism: uncultured Lentisphaeraceae bacterium; assembly: GCA_964434815.1. Lineage (GTDB taxonomy): Bacteria > Verrucomicrobiota > Kiritimatiellia > RFP12 > UBA1067 > CAYSXF01. The sequence continues at coordinate 1,130 of CAYSXF010000433.1, read as the reverse complement.
CGGTGTCGGGCGTTTGCGTTCGCCGCCTTGCCCTCCTCCTCCGCCGCGATTACCTTGGCCGCCGCCTGCGCCGCGCCCGCTTTGGCCGCTTGAGCCGCCGCCTGCGCGCGGCGGCGGTCCGCCCGCGTCCTGCGCATGGAGATTGCAAGCTGCCACAGCGAGAGTCAGCGCAAGTGTGAGGGTTGTAGTCTTCATGGTGCCTTTTCCTTTCTGCGTTTGTTGTGTTTTCTGTGAGTGAATGATAAGGCATTTGTGGTAGGGACCGTTCCCCTAACCGTCCGCCAGTCTCTGCCCGCAATGACCTGCAGACGCCTGCGGGGAGGCGTCCCTACCGCCTGTCGCGGCCTCCCGCCTCGGGCGGACGTTCGCCAGGGGCCGCGTCGGCTTGGTCCATGCCGGTCTTGCCCTTCTGCGAGACGGGCAGTTCGATCACGCCTTTCGGAGTCAGGTCGCGCCCTTGCAGCCCAGGGTAGTCGGGCGCATAGCGGTGGACTTTGAACACGGCGTTGAACAGATGGCCTCTCACGTCTTTGCCGGGCAGCTCGCCCTGCGCAAGGATGCCGCCGCGGACCACGGGGTTGACGTATTGCCAAACCTTCTCGCCTGCCGCCGTGACCTCGAACAAATTGCCGATGACGCCCGCGCAGATCAGCGTGTCGCCATTGGGCAGGCGGTGCGCGCCGGAGATTTCGGAGGAGAAAAAGTCGGTGCGGTTCTTGGCCTCATAGTGCCAGACCGGCTTTTCCGGACCGCAAGGTTTCCCCGGCTCGATGATGTAGTGACCGTTCGCGTCCAGGGGCGGAACAATCTCCTCGATGCTGGTGTAGCCGCGGTTGTAACCGTTGTTGAAAATGGTGACGTGCCCCGCGCCGGGGTAGCCGTCCGGAATCCATTCGGCGTCGTGCTGCTGGTTGAGCTGCGCGTCGCGCTCCGTGCCGCATTTGTAGGCGGCGGGATTGCCCCAGCGGTAAATAAGGTCGCCGCCCTTCCCCTGCTTGCCGCCCGTGTGGCCGGCGGCCTGCTTGCTCGTGGTGCTGTGATCGATGAACCAGATCTCGCTGCTGCCTCGGGCGCTGACCACGATCCTGTCTCTTATACACATCTCCGAGCCCACGAGACAGGCAGAAATC
>CAYSXF010000432.1:0-4691 GCA_964434815.1 uncultured Lentisphaeraceae bacterium | reverse complement strand
CGCGCGTGTGATGGCGCTCGACAAAAGCACGGGCAAGACGCTGTGGGAAACGCCGCGCGAGGTGAGCCTGTCGTGGAGCACCCCTGTGGTGATGCCGTGGTGCGACAAGAAGCTGCTGCTGATCCACGCCAGCCAGCAGACGTGGGGGTTGGAGCTCGCGACAGGCAAGAAGCTGTGGCAGGTGGACGGCGTGACCGGCGAGGTCGCTCCGTCGCTGACGTGGGAGGGCGACGTCTGGCTGGCGGCGAACTGCTACTCGAAGATGGTGGCCTTTAAGCTGCCGCCTGAGGGCGAGCCGAAGAAGCTCTGGGAGTGGGAGGACGGCAACCTGCCTGACGTGGCGAGTCCGGTGATCTCGGAAGGACTGGCGTATCTGGTCACCGATGCGGGCGAGGTGATGTGCCACGGGCTGGCCGATGGCAAGCAGGTCTGGCACAAAGAATTCAAGGACGGTTTTTATTCATCGCCGATCATCGTGGGCGACAAGCTGTATGTGGTGGATCGCGCCAAAGGCGTGTTCCGCGTGTTCGTTGCCGGGCGCGAAGGCAAGGAGCTGGCGACCAACCCGATGGGCGATGCTGTCTACGCCACGCCCGCGTACGTGGGCGGCCGCATCTATGTGCGCGGCCGCAAGAACCTGTGGTGCGTGAAGTAGGGCGGAAAGACGGCGTACGCTCCGTCGCCGCCGTCACAACCGTCGTCACGCGCGAACCGCGCCAAACTTGACGTAGACGGGGCGGTACATGGCGTAGGGACCGTGTGCGGGCGTGAGCTTTCCGGTGGCGCGGTCGAAGGCGTAGGACATCAGCTCGTTCGAGTTCTCGTGGCCTGCGAGCAGGAACTTCTCTCCCGGCGCGAATTCGAAATCGCGCGGAGACTTGCCCGCCAGCTTCGAAATGGCCAGGCGCTCCATTTTGCCGGTCGCGGTATCGATCGCGAAGGTGGCAATGCTGTCGTGGCCGCGGTTGGAGGCGAAAAGAAAGTGCCCGTCCGCAGAGACCTTGACCGCAGCGGCTTTGCTGAACTCATGGAAGTCGGATGGAAGCGTGTTGAGCGTCTGCACATGGACGAAAGCGTCGCCCGTATAAAAGAACGACGAGACGGTGTTGTTGAGTTCGTGCAGCAGGAAGGCGAGCCGCTTGTCCGGATGGAACACGAGGTGACGCGGGCCCGCGCCGCCTGCGCTGGCGACGGTGAGCCGTTCGACCTCCTTCAATCCCGTGCGCCGGTTGACAAAGTCGTAGACCTTGACGCGGTCGATGCCGAGGTCGACGACGCAGAGGAACTTGCCGTCGGGCGTGACTTCGGCGCAGTGGGCGTGGGCCTTCTCCTGACGGCCTTTATCCGGGCCGCTGCCCGTGTGCTTCACCGTGACAGGGGGTGTGTCGGCGATGCTGCCGTCAGCGTTGAGCTCGAAGACGCCCGCGACCGCGTTGGTGTACTCGGCGAAGACGAGGGCTTTCTCGGCGGGGTCGAGAGCGATGTAGCAGGGCACCGTAACGCCGATCGGCTTGTGGTTGATGGGGAGGAGCGTGTCGCCTTTGACCGCGTAGGCAGCGACCGTGCCGTTCTGGGCGGGCGCGCCATATTCGGGCATGCCCTGAGCCGCGTAGAGAAGCGGGCGGGTCTTCGAGAGGGAAAGATAGATCGGGCTTTCGATTCCGGTCACGAGGCCGACGGGACGAAACGTGCCGGTGTCGGAGTCAGTCTCGAAAATGTGGATGCCCTCTTTCTTCGCATCGGTGTAACAGCCGACATAGGTCATGTACTTCATGGCAAGCGCTCCCCTCGGGTTCAGACGGTGATTAGAGTACAGTAAAAAAGCAGGGTGGGCAAGACGGTGTTGGCAGGGCGGTTTGTTGGCTTCCCATGTACACCTATAGCGGATGCATGGCGGTTGATCGACTGGGGGCGGGGACGCCCTCGTCCCCGATCGAATAGTCGCCCAACGCCCGTCTCATCCAAGGGCGAGGGCGCCCTTGCTCCTAGGGATGCCTAACAAATCTCGTCCGTGTTGACAGGCATCGCCATCGATTTCCCGTTGCATTCAGCGTCTCAGCCATTCCGGCAGCCGACAAAAAATGGGCCGGAGTCATCGCTCCAGCCCGACTGAAACAAAGCTCTCTGCCTCTCGTTAACCTGCCGTAATCGCGATGCGGCGCGGCTTCACCTCTTCCCGCTTCGGCAGTGTCAGGATCAACAGGCCGTTGCGGTTCGCAGCCTTGATGCCTGCGGTGTCCACACGCTCGGGGAGCTCGAAGGCCGCACGATAGCGCACCTCAGGAATTTCCGCCAACGTCAGCGTGTAGTCCTTGAAGCTCTGAGCCGTGTTCTCAGCCGTAATGGTGAGTGTCCTGCGCTCCAGCGTCAGGTCGATCTCTCTCTCGCTCACCCCTGGCAATTCAACCGTGAGGGTGAAGTCGTCAGCGTTCTCGCTTACGCGGGTCACGGGCACCACTTCCATGCGGTTGACCTTCTGCACGTCAGTCTCGGTTTTGCTCAGCAAGCTCATGTTCTCTCTCCTTTCCGTTGCAGTGTCTTGGCTACAGTTGCTCAATGGCGATTTTACGCTTTTCGGCCGCTCCATCTTTGCGCGGTATCGAAACCGTCAGCACACCGTTTTTCGTTGTCGCCTTGATGTTCTCTTTGTCCAGTTCGAAGGGCAGGTTGAAACTGCGCTGGAACTCACTGTTCGATCGGTTGGGCTGCTCCTTTTCACCTTTGAGCGTCAGGACGTTGGCGTCGACAGAGACATCCAGTTTATCAGGATCAACGCCGGCCACTTCGGCTTCAAGAACGAGGCCCTTGTCGCTTTCCCACACGTTGACGCGAGGGAACTTGCCGGTGCGTGTGCGCCACTCGGTGTTGAAGAAATCAAAGGGAAAGTCATTCAACAATTCGTCGAACTCGCGCCACGGGTTGTTGATGGTGTTCAGATAGGCTCTCATGGGATTACTCCTTTCATTCAATCACGTCACTCGAATTAGAACTCATCACCTAAAACCGACTCATACTTTGCATGCGTCATGCCAATAAAGAGGAACGAATTCTGATTATAATCATAACTATCATATGGAGAATAACTTACATCATTAAATAATGAAACTTATAAAGTGAGAATTTGGACAATATTGACTCACAAAGAAATTAAATATGAGTCATAATGACACATAATCCGGGTGTGTTTAAGGATCGTTTGAGCAGGCGCATGACCCATGTCACACAGGTGTCGGATGCGCGTATCAGAAACATCCCTTCGGCACGTGGCTGACGTTTTGTTTCGCTTGTTCCCACACCCCTTTTAGGGTATACTAATTTAATTAACACCAATACGGAATTAGGTATGTCAGACGAGACTCTCAACGCAGCGCAAGACCCCATGCAAACGGAGGCCCCCGCAGGCAATTATACGGCGGCCAACATCACGGTCCTGGAGGGCATGGAGGCGGTTCGCAAACGTCCGTCCATGTACATCGGTGATACGGGTGAGCGCGGGTATCATCATCTGGTGTACGAGATCGTGGACAACTCGATTGACGAAGCGTTAGCCGGGTACTGCACGCACATCGATGTCACGATCAATCCCGACGGCTCGTTATCAGTTGTGGACAACGGCCGCGGCATCCCGGTGGACATGCATCCGACGGAGGGGCGGCCCGCAGTCGAGGTGGTGCTGACCACGCTGCACGCGGGCGGCAAGTTCGACGGCTCGAACTACAAGGTGTCCGGCGGTCTGCACGGCGTGGGCGCCGCCTGCGTGAACGCGCTCAGCGAGTGGATGGAAGTGGAAGTCCGCCGCAACAGTAAGATCTACCGTCAGCGCTACGAGAAGGGGCATCCGGTGACGCAGCTCGAAGTCATCGGCGACACCCACGGCACAGGCACCAAGGTCACCTTCTATCCGGACCACTCGCTTTTCACCTGCCACGCTTTCAAATGGGACATCCTCGCCAACCGCCTGCGCGAGCTGGCTTTCCTGAACCGCGGCATCTCCATCCGCTTTCGCGATATGGAGCATGAGCAGGAGCGCGACGAGTCGTTCCGCTTCGACGGCGGCCTGGTCGAGTACGTGCAGTTCCTGAACAAGAACAAGACGCCGGTCCACGAGGAGGTCATCTACTTCACGGGCGCCCGCGACCTGATCGAGTGCGAGATCGCGCTGCAGTACACCGAGGCGTACAACGAGATCGAGTACAGCTACTGCAACAACATCAACACCATCGAGGGCGGCACGCATCTTTCGGGCTTCCGCTCGGCCCTGACCCGCACGGTCAACAAGTACATCGTCGACAACGGCCTTCAGAAGAGCAACGAGGACGCGCTCACGGGCGACGACATCCGCGAGGGCATCACCGCCGTGATTTCGGTCAAGGTTCCGCAGCCGCAGTTCGAGGGGCAGACCAAGACCAAGCTCGGCAACGGCGACGTCGAGGGCATCGTCGCGCAGATCGTGAACGACCAGCTCGGCACCTATTTCGGCGAGAAGCCCTCCGTGGCCCGCAAGGTGGTCGAGAAGGCCGTGCTGGCCTCGCGCGCCCGCATCGCCGCCCGCAAGGCGCGCGACCTGACGCGCCGCAAGGGCGTGCTCGACGGCTTGGCCCTGCCCGGCAAGCTGGCGGACTGCTCCGAGCGCGACCCGGCCAAGTGCGAGCTCTACATCGTCGAAGGCGACTCGGCCGGCGGCTCCGCCA
>CAYSXF010000431.1:0-4693 GCA_964434815.1 uncultured Lentisphaeraceae bacterium | reverse complement strand
AGATTTCTGCCTGTCTCGTGGGCTCGGAGATGTGTATAAGAGACAGCCTACACCTATGTGGGCGCGAACGGCGGGCTCGTGATCGTGTCGGCCGATGACCCGGGCATGCACAGTTCGCAGAACGAGCAGGACTCGCGCAATCTGGTCAAGTTCGCGCGTGCGGCCCTCTTCGAGCCCGCTGATAGCCAAGAGACCTTCGATATGGTGGTCGCGGCGTTCGAACTTTCTGAAAAGTATCAGGTGCCCGCTTTCATCCGCCTGACGACGCGCACTTCGCACACCTCGACGGTCGTGGATGTGGGCGACGATTTCGGGCCGGGCAAAGTCGAACGCAAGCCCTACGTGAAAGACATCCGCCGCAATATTCCTGTGCCGATGTTCGCGCGGCCGCAGCGCCTCAAAGCGCAGGAGCGCACCGAGGCGCTGCGGGCCTATGCCTGCGTGACGCCGTTCAACCGCGTCGAAGCGGGCGACCAGCGGCTGGGCATCATTACCGCAGGTGTCACCTACGAATATGTGAAAGAGATCTTCCCCGAATTCAGAATCTTGAAACTGGGCTTTTCCAACCCGTTCCCCTCCGAGTTGGTCAGGCAGTTCGCGGAGAGCGTGGACCGCGTGCTGGTGATTGAGGAGCTGGATCCTTTCATGGAGGAGCAGGTCAGGGCGTTGGGGATTCAGGTGGTGGAGCACACGACAGAGCTCAACATGCTGGAGATGAATCCGCTGCGCCTGACCGCGCTGCGCAAGGAGCTGCTGGGCGATGTCGACGTGCCCAACGTGCACCGTGCGGACGCGGGTCTGCCGACGCGGCCGCCTGTGCTGTGCGCGGGGTGCAGTCACCGCGGCGTTTTCTACACGCTGGCCAAGCTGGGCGCGACGGTGACCGGCGATATCGGCTGCTACACGCTGGGCGCGTTTCCTCCGCTCAACGCGATGGACACGACGATCTGCATGGGCGCGTGTATCGGCAACGCCTTCGGCATGGAGAAGGCGGGCATGAAGGGCCGGCTCTGCGCGGTGATCGGCGACTCGACCTTCTTCCACTCCGGCATGACGGGCATCTTGAATGTGCTGTACAATGGCGGCAAAATTACGACGGTCGTGCTCGACAACCGCATCACGGGCATGACGGGCCATCAGGAAAACCCCGGTTCCGGAAAAACGCTGACCGGCGATGTTGCGCCTGTCACGGATATCGCCGAGGTTGCTAAGGCGATGGGCTTCAAGCGCGTGGTGAGAGTGGACGCCTATGATCTGGCAGCCTTGGAGCGCGTGCTGAAAGAGGAACTGGACGCGGATGAGCCTTCGGTGGTGATCGCGTATGGTCCGTGCCGCCTCGCGGCGAAACTGATGAACGCCGGCACCTATGAGGTCGACTCGGCAAAGTGCAAGGCCTGCGGCGCGTGCTTCAAGCTGGGCTGTCCGGCCATCGAGCGCGGCGAGGCTGTTGCGGACGGCAAGCGCTTCAAGTCGCACATCGACCCCGTGCAGTGCTCGGGCTGCGATCTGTGCAGGCAGACCTGCAAGTTCGGCGCGATTTCGAAAATCCGTTGATCGGCGCGAGTCGAGTGGAGTCGAAGGGAGTCGGATGAAGTCGAGGGAATCGAGGTTTTTCAGATGAAGACGATGAACGTATCTTTGGTCGGTGTGGGCGGGCAGGGCATTCTTCTCACGAGCGATATCCTTGCGAAGACGGCCACGCTGGCCGGGCTGGATGTCAAGAAGAGCGAAATCCACGGCATGGCGCAGCGAGGCGGCAGCGTGATCAGCCAGGTCCGCTTCGGCGAGAAGGTCTATTCGCCGATCATCACGGACGGCACAAGCGACTTGCTGGTCTCTTTCGAGCGGCTGGAGGCGCTGCGCTGGTGTCACCTGCTGGCGCCGGGCGGACAGGTGCTGATCAACGACATGAACATGACGCCGGTGACGGTCTCCAGCGGACTTCAGCCGGCGGTGACGGATCTGGATGATCGGTTAAAGACCGAATATCCGGCGGCCCGGTATATCGACGCGCTGGCGATCGCGAAAACGGTCGGCAACACGCGTGCGATGAACATGGTGGTCGCGGGCGCTCTGTCCACGCTGACGCCGTTCGAGCCGGCGGTGTGGGTGCAGGCGATGAGAGAGCGCATCCCGGCGAAACTGCTCGACATGAATCTCAGCGCTTTCGAGGCCGGACGTAAGGCGATTCAGGCGTAAAAAGCGGCCGTCACGCTTCCATTTGATAGCGCTCCGGCAGCCCGGACTGCTTACGTAGCGTATTGACTTCCTGCTTCAATTCGATCATGCGCAACTCTCGGCCGACCGCGGCAGCGTTGAACTTGGCAAGATCCGAATTGACCTGCTCGGTCTCAAGGCGGGCGGCGATGGCATCCTGCATCAGCTTGACGGCAGCCCGTTGAGAGGCCTCCAAAGACGCGTTGGCGGCGCTCAGTTCGGCCGTGCGTTCGGCCACGCGCTGCTCCAGCGTGTCGTGCGCCTGCCGCAACGCGGCCTCAGCCCGTTTGCGTTCCTCATTTTCTGCTAGCAACGCATGGGTGCGCGCCGCCAGTTCAAGGTTGATTTTCTTGATCGTGTATGAATGAGCCAAGGCTCTCAGGGTGATGACAATGAGCAGCGCGATGCCACCAAGGGCTGCCAAATGTACAATCTGGTTGACGGACTCTTTGGTCAGGTAAACCACCTCCTTCGCCTGCCACTTGTTCAATATTCGCTGACGGGTGCCGTCATGCTCGATCTCCTTCAGGCCGGCGTTGATGCGGTCAAGCAGTTCCTTGTTTCCCTTTTTGACGGCGATATGTGAGTCGTCTGTGATGACGGATGGCTCGACAATGGCCACCCCTTTTATCTTGTTGATGCTGAGTTCGTACTCGCCCACCCATCGGTCGAGAAAGACCGCATCGAGTTGCCCCTGCGTGAGCATATCGAAGCCGTCCTTCCAATTCGCAACGATGACCAACTGAACCTGCTCGAACCGCCTCAGGTACTGAAAGGGAAAGCCGCCGCCTTCGACGCCAACCTTCTTTCCATAGAGGGACGTCAGCTCTTGTATGTCGGGGCGCGTGCTCTTGCGGAAAATGTGAAAATGGGAATCCAGCAGGGTGTCTGAAAAGTCGTAGAGTTTCTCCCTCTCGGGACTGCTGTTGATTTGCAGGAGCGCGTCGGCTTTGCCAGCCGACACCAGTGATTGAGCTTCGGGCCAGTCCATGGCCTCAACGCGGATGGCTAGGTGGGCCTTATCCGCAACCGCATTTGCGAGCTCGACCGCCAGCCCGACCGACTTCCCGTTTTGCAGCGAGATAATAGGAGGGATATTGCTGTTGCCGACGAACTTCAATGGGCTGTTGGTGGCTTGGCAAAACGCAGCAAGCGCTAGGGTCTGAGACATCACGGCCAAGCGCCAAGTTCTGTCAAAAACGTGAGAGGAACAACTCATCGCTTTCGATACGCTCCATTTGCTTCTGTCCCTGCGTGTTTCGGTTCTTTTGAAAACGTTTAGGCGGGTGACGCTTGTGGATCTGTCAGGCTCCCAGCCCATGTTTCGATTGATTATTGACGACCCCCGTAGATTTCGTCAAGGGCTATTGTCGATATTTTGAAGCGCAGCTTTGAATGTGAGATTCGGATTTATTCTCGGCGACCTACGTCAGAGCCTTTTCGGCGTGGGAAGCCGCGCTGCTCCCTGTCGGCCGAGCGCAGAAAAAAACGGCGCCGCGGAAGTTTTCCGGGACGCCGTTTTTTATGGGATCGTTAAACGCTTAGGACTTGGCCATGCTGGCCAGATTCTGAAGCATTTCGAAGTTCTCTCTGAACTTCTTCTCAGCTGTCTGCAACATCTCCGTCGCATTCGGATTGAGCTTGAGGAGCTGCTTGAAGCGGTTCTCCGTCAGCGCGGTCTCCGCGAACGACTGCGTCGGCGCTTTGCTGTCGAGCTGCAGCGAGTTCTTGCCTTCGGCGGCAAGATCCGGGTTGTAGCGGTACAGCGGGAAGTGTCCGGTCTCAACGGCGATCTTCTGATGCTCCATGCCGTTGATCAGGTCAAAGCCCTGCGCGATGCAGTGCGAGTAGGCGATGATGATCGCGGGCCCGTCGTACGCTTCGGCTTCGGCGAAGGCCTTGACCGTTGCGGCCGCGTTGGCGCCCATGCTGACCTGCGCGACGTAGATGTTCTTGTAGGTCATCGAGATCATGCCCAGGTTCTTCTTCATCTGGCCCTTGCCGGAAGCCGCGAACTTCGCGACCGCGCCGAGCGGCGTGGACTTGGAGGCCTGGCCGCCGGTGTTGGAGTAGACCTCGGTGTCGAGCACGAGCACCTTGATGTTGCGGCCGGAGGCGAGCACGTGGTCGAGCCCGCCGTAGCCGATGTCATAGGCCCAGCCGTCGCCGCCCAGCACCCAGACCGACTTCCGCACGAGGTGGTCCGCGATCGGGAGCAGCTGCTTGCACGCCGCGCAGTCGCAGGCCTCGAGCGCCTTCTTCAGCTCGGCCACGCGGCCGCGCTGCGCCTCGACGCCCTCCTGCGTCTTTTGGTCGGCCGACTTGACCGCCTCCAGCAAATCCTTGGGCGTGCATCCCAGGTCGTTGGCCAGCAGCTTGTCGACCAGCTCCAGCGCGTAGGCGTTGAGCTTGTCGCAGGTGAGGCGCATGCCCAGGCCGAACTCGGCGTTGTCCTCGAAGAGCGAGTTGGACCAGG
>CAYSXF010000430.1:0-4696 GCA_964434815.1 uncultured Lentisphaeraceae bacterium | reverse complement strand
TTCCGACAGGCCGTTGCGAGGAGGATGAGGCGTACACGTGTCCGGCCTGTGGCAGCGTTCTGTTCGAGGAGTGCCCGGACTGTCACAAGGTCCGGCATGCCATGCTCCCACACTGTTCGCGCTGCGGTGCCGAGAAAGACGTCAAATAGGGCGCACAAAGGGTAGCTCATGAAAGTGATTCGGAGAAAGCTGTGGAATTGATTACTACGGAGGGCGATCTGCTCGATCAGCAGGTTGAGGTCATTGTCAATTCGTGGAACCGCAATCTGATTCCTTGGTGGCTGTTGTTGCCGCAAGGCGTGTCGGGTGCAATCAAGCGCAGAGCAGGGGCCGCGCCTTTCCTCGAGCTCCGCAAACAGGGTGTCCTGCCACTTGGCGGGGCGGCCATGACCGGTGCCGGGCGATTGAGCTATAAGGGGATCATTCATGTCGCCGGGATCGGTCACCTGTGGACGTCGTCCGAAAGGTCCATTCGACTGTCAGTCCGAAATGCGTTAGGTCTGGCGAAGGGGAGGGGAATTCGTTCAGTCGCGTTTCCTCTCATCGGGGCTGGCACAGGCGGCACAGATGAGCAGACAGTTGAAGCTTGGATGAAAGAAGAAATTCAAGTTTCAGATTTTATAGGCAAAGTTGTCATTGTCCGATATAAGAAGGGCTGATCCGCGCCTTGGGGTTGTGACGGCATTCGGTTAGCAGCCGGCAATGAAATCGAGAATCGCAGGCCATACGGGAGTTTCTTATGAAAGCAGGGCTGTTTCTGTTGATGTCGGCCGTAGGCACGCTGGGATACGCTACGCCGAGAAACATTGCGCTTAATAAGGCATACACGTTGTCGCCTTCCCCGAACTACCACTATTGCACGGATCCGGGGGATGCGCAGCAGGTGACGGACGGGATTTATTCGCAGGGATATTTCTGGACGCAGAAAAGCACGGTGGGGTGGAACAACACCGCGCCGGTCTACATCACCATCGACCTGGGCAAGGTTGAGCCAATTTGCGGGGCTTCGTGGAGCTGTGCCGCGGGCGTGGCGGGCGTGACATGGCCGGAATGCCTGTATGTGCTGGTGAGCGACGACAAGCAAACGTGGACCAGTCTGGGCGACTTATGCGTGCTTGGCACTGAAGACCGTGCGCCTCCCAGGAAAGGGTATGCCCAGTTCCGCTACGCGACCGAGAAGATGAAAGGGCGGGGGCGATACGTATGCGTCGTGGCTGCGGCCCAGCCGTTCTGTTTCGTGGACGAGATCGAAGTCTGGCGCGGCGAGGACGCGTGGCTGCAGGGAGAGATGCCGGGGCAGAAGGTGAGCGACCCGAAAACGTTTTACACGCAGAGCCGCATCCGGTCCGGTGTGGCAGGCCGGCTGAGAGCCGATCTCGCTTCGATCCTTGCGCAGATGGAGGCGAGGTCGGATGAGGGCTCTTTTGCAGCGCTGAAAACACAAGCGGCTGCGCTGAAGGAACAGATCCCGGCGTATGCGGAGGGACTTCCCGCAGATCAGAAAACGATGTTGCCGTACGGCGCGTTGCACGAAACGATTCTGGCCTTGCATGCGCCGGTGCTGCGGGCTTCGGGCATCAAGAAGCCGCTGGTGTGGCAGAGCAGCCGGTGGTCTCCGCTGTCGCTGACAGAACTGCCGCCGCCGGGTGCGGGCGCGGACAAGGTCGCGCTGGACCTGATGCGCGGCGAGGTGCGCGGCGAGGCCTTCAACTTCACCAACCCGGATGAGCGACCGCTGGAAGTGTCGCTCGCGGTGCGGGGCTTACCCTCGGCGGTCAATCTGGAGGTGCGCGAGGTTCTGTTCACGGACACGCAGAGCCGGACGCCGGTTGCGGCGGCGTTGAAGCGACTGTCGCCGGATGCGAAGGGCGCGTTTCCGTTGCGCGTGCCTGGCGGTTGCACGCGGCAGGTCTGGCTCTCGTGCCACCGGCCCGGCGGCGAGGCTCGGACACACGGCGGCGTGATCAGCATCGCTTCCGCCGACGGGCTGTACTCGAAAGACCTCGCTTTGACGGTCAGAATCCGCAATCTGGATTTTCCGAAACAACCGGCGCTGCACATCGGAGGGTGGGACTATGCGCAGGGTAAGGCCGACTACTACAAGACCCCCGGCAATCTCGATGCGAATCTCGCTCTGATGCGCGATATGTACGTGGACAGCCCGTGGGCTACCGCAGCCGTATTTCCGCAGGGCGCGAAGTTCGCTGGCGACGGAAAGCTGCTGAACGAAGAGGCGCTGGATTATTCGGCGTGGGACGCATGGGTGGCGCGGTGGCACGGGGCGAGGAAGCACTGCGTGTTCTTCAGCGTCGGCGAAGCGTTCAGCGGCGAGAAAATGGGGACAGCGCGCTTCAATGCGATGATCCGCGCGTGGCTGGGCGCTTGGATGCGTCACCTCAAAAAACAGGGGCTGACTTCCGGCCAGTTGGTCATTCTGCTTGTGGATGAGCCTCACGAGCTGAAGCAAGACGCGGTCATCGTGACGTGGGCGGCGGCGGTGAGGGCGGCGAATCTCGGCGTGGTGCTTTTTGAGGACCCGACCTACGAGAACCCTGCGAAGGGCGACCCGGCCATGTATGCGTCGAGCGATGTGCTGTGTCCCAACACGCCGATGATGCTGGCGCAGGGCGAGCCGTTCCGCGCGTTCTACCGCAAGCAGCAGGCCGCTGGCAAAACGCTCTGGCTCTATTCGTGCAGCGGGCCTGCCAAACTGCTTGATCCGGTCACCTACCACCGGGCGCAGGCGTGGCTGGCTTTCCAGATGGGGGCCGAGGGGTCGTTCTACTGGGCCTTCGGCTGCGGGGGCGGAATCGGCGACTCGTGGCACGCCTATTCGCAGGCCTACTCGGAGTATTCGCCTTATTTTGTGAGTCCCGACAGCGTGCTGGAGGGCAAGCACAGCGAGGCCATCCGCGAAGGTGTGCAAGATTACGATTATCTTCGACTGCTGCGCGAGGCAGTCGGCAAGGCCAATGCATCAGGCGGGGACGCGGCGTGGCTGTCCCGCGCTGAAACTTTGCTGAAGGATGGCGTGGCAGAGGCCGTTAAGTCCGTGGCGGCGTCCAATCAGACATGGCTTATCGAAAAAGACCGCTCGACGATGGACACGGTCCGCATCCAGGCCCTCGATCTGCTGGAGGAGGCTCAGCGCAAGTAGGGGGCAAAGTCGCTTCAGGCGTTATGGCCAGTCGGTCTGGTTTTTCCCCATTTTTTTGCGCTTGAACGGGTTTTTTATTGTGACTATCATCAGTGCATAGCTGGCGGCAAAAAGGGTGCTTGATTTCTTACCCGGCAAACGTTGACAACGGCCGGGCGGAACTGGCGCTCCGAAGGAAGGAATAGCAAGCGGAGGTGTGATGATGGCAGCGACCGAAACTGCGGTTTCCAGTCAGGCTCAGCAAGAGCAAGGACCGGGGCGCGGCTGGCCCGTCTGGCATGCGACCTTGTCGAACTACCGTGACTCCAGTGTCCGGATGGCGATCTGGCAATTGGCGAACACGGCGTTTCCTTACTTTTTCTTGTGGTTTCTCATGGCCCGGTCTGTCCAGCTCGGCTACCCGTATGCGCTGACGCTGGTTCTTTCGGTGGCAGCGGCCGCGTTTCTGGTTCGCCTCTTCATCTTGTTTCACGATTGCGTCCACGGTTCGCTTTTCCCGGGAAAGGGCGCGAACACAGTCGTGGGATATTGTCTCGGGCTGCTGGTGTTCACGCCGTTCGAGGACTGGCGGTTCAGCCATCTGCGTCATCACGCGAGCTATGCGAACCTCGACGCACGCGGGTTCGGAGACATCTGGACCATGACTCGGACGGAGTACGCGGACTCATCGAAGGCGATGCAACTGTTCTATCGTTTTTACCGTAATCCCATGGTGTTGATTGGGCTAGGCGCGCTGTTCAGTTTCCTGCTCCGCTATCGGCTGCCGACCCGCAAGTCGGCGCGCAAAGAGCGCGTGAGCGTGGTGTTCGTCAACCTGCTCATCGCCGGCATGATCGCGTTCGCCGTTTGGGCCATCGGCTGGCGGACGTACCTTCTCACGCAGTTGCCCGTGTTGTGGCTGGCCGGAGCGGCGGGCGTCTGGCTCTTCTACGTGCAGCACCAGTTCGAGGGAGTGTATTGGGCGCGCAAGCAAGAGTGGAACGGGTTGCGCGCCGCTATGGAAGGCAGTTCCTACTACAAGTTGCCGACGGTGCTGCGCTGGTTTTCGAGCAATATCGGCTTCCACCATGTGCATCATCTGGGGCCCCGGATTCCGAACTACCGGCTCAAGGAGTGCTTCGATGCTGTTCCGGCTCTGCAAGCTAAAGCGCCGCTCACGATCAGACAAAGTCTTGCAGCCGTCCGGCTGAAAATTTGGGACGAGGAGCGCAATGAACTAGTCGGGTTCGGCTGAGCGGGCGAGTCGGGCAAGGAAGCGGATTGAAGTCGGCAGACGGGTGGTGTTAGAATGCGGCCAAGGGGGAATGATGAAACGACACCACTGTTCTGTTGCGGGCCGCTGGGTCTGCTCGCTTGCGGTTTTCTTTTTCGCCACGCGCCTTTTTGGCTTCGCGTACCGCGTCAAGTTCTTCTGGCGTGCTGTAGCAGTAGTAAGCCTTGCCCTCAAGAATCAGTTGATCGACCACAGCCTTGTAGCGCTCCAGCCGCTGCATCTGGTAGAACGGGCCTTCGTCGTAATCGAGCCCGAGCCAGGACATG
>CAYSXF010000429.1:0-4698 GCA_964434815.1 uncultured Lentisphaeraceae bacterium | reverse complement strand
TGTATAAGAGACAGAAGATGATGTCGATCACGCCGCGCTGGTTGCTGAGCCTGCTGCCGTGGGTACAGGTGGAAGGCGGCACGTACCGGGTCAACCGCACGAAAGTCGAACTGTCGCAGGCTGAGCGGATCGAAATTGATCTGTCCGAAGGGGCTCCCACCTTTTCGGCTGAATCGTTGCGCAGCGTGCCGGTCTTCTCGCGGCTTCCTGAAGTGCTGATTTCGCATATGGCAGCCGGCTTTAAAACCGAGCAGGTCTCGCTCGGCAACAAACTGGTGGTGGAGGGGGCCGAAGAGAACAAGTTCTTCATCATCGCCCAGGGACAGGTCGAGGTGCTGAGCAAAGGAGCGCACGGCAGCGACCTGCGTCTCGCGCTCCTCACCGAAGGGGAGTATTTCGGCGAGATCGAGCTGGTCACGAACCGGACGTCCGACGTGACGGTCCGAACCCTCACGCCCTGCGTGCTGCTGACCCTTTCGCGTAAGGAACTTGATAAAATCCTAAGGAAAGTGCCTTCCTTGAGCGAGGAGTTCAAGAAGGTCACGGACGAACACCTCGAACTGCTGACCACAGTCAACAAGTACGGCGAGCGGAACATCGACTTGGTCTCGGGCTTCGCCGAGAACATCGAAATCCCGGAAACGTTCGTCGATTATTCGGCCAACCCGCGCGAATATGCTCTCTCTTCGGTGCAGACGGTCGTGCGCGTGCACACACGCGTCTCGAACCTTTTCAACGGCCCGTACAACCAACTGGAAGAGCAGTTGCGGCTCACCATCGAAGGGATCAAGGAGCGTCAGGAGTGGGAGCTGATTAACAGCACCAAGTTCGGCCTGCTGCATTCGGCCGCTCCGTCGCAGCGGATCAGCACCCGCTACGGCACGCCGACGCCGGACGATCTGGACGAGCTGCTGGCGCTGGTCTGGAAAAAGCCAGCCTTCTTCCTGGCCCATCCCAAGGCGATCGCGGCGTTCGCCCGCGAGTGTACGTGGCGCGGCGTTCCGCCGCCGACAGCCAATTTCTTCGGCACGCAGGTGATCACGTGGCGCGGCGTACCACTTATCCCGTGCGACAAGTTAGAGATCAAGAGCCGCTCGCAGTCGAACCAGTGGTTCGGCACCACCAGTATCGTCTTGGTGCGGGTCGGCGAGGCGGAGCAGGGCGTGGTGGGCCTTCATCAGATCGGCATCCCCGGCGAGGTCCTGCCGGGCCTTTCGGCTCGGTTGATGACGACCGACACCTTGGGCGTCGCCTCCTACCTGTTGTCGCTCTATTTCTCCCTGGCTGTCCTGACCGACGATGCGCTGGCCATTCTCGAAAACGTCGAGGTCGGCTACTACCACGACTACGAGCACCGCAATCCGAAAGTGAAGTAACCGGGGGGGCAACCGCATGAACGATATTACGCCTGAGCTGATCGCATCCCTTGCGAGCCGGCTCTACAACGAGATACCGGGCGCGGGTCTGGTTCCTAAAACGGAATCGGACCTGCCTCACGGGATTCCCGAGTCCGGGAACCTGCCGGGAGTTCCGGCACCGGACATTCCCGGTCACTTTTCTCTGCCGATCTCTCCGGACGGGTCGGGCCTTCCAGGTTTGGCCGCTGCTACGCCCGCCTTTGGCAGTTTGCCTGAACGCCCATCCGCTTCAGCCGGCGGCTTTGAACTGCCGGGGTTGTCGGGCCTTGGGCCGTCTGTGCCGGTCTCTACCGGCGGTGCCGGCAACAGCGCCGAAAGTTTCAGCGCGCCCGCTGCCGGCGGGGCCGGATCGCATGGCTACAGCGCTCCGAGCCCCAAGGCTGTGCCCTCAGACCCCGTTGGCATTCCAGGCCTTTCCGGTCTTTCGCCGTCTTGGCCTGCGGTTCCGCGCGAGACGCCGAACACGCGGGAAAGCTACGCGGTTCCCGGCTCTGCCAGACCGGCGAATGACGGCCTGAGTGCGTTCGTGCAGAAGATCCGCGCGGGGCGCGTCCGTGATGAGGACGGCACGTGTCAGGCGGGGCAGGATCCGGAAGGCCTTCAGAGGATCTTCGCGGTTAAACCCAAAGCTGCTGCGGCAGCGGGAACCGGCGCGCGGCCGTTGGACATTCCGTCCATCCGCGAAGATTTTCCGGTGCTGCGACAGAAGGTGCACGGCAAGCCGCTGGCGTGGATGGACAACGGCGCCACCACGCAGAAGCCGCAGAGTGTGATCGACGCGATCTCGCGGTTCTACGAGAACGACAATTCGAACATCCACCGCGGGGCGCACACGCTGGCCGCGCGCGCCACGGATGCGTTTGAACAGGCCCGGCAGAAGGTGCAGACCTTTCTGGGCGCGTCCTCCAGCAAGGATATCGTCTTTGTCCGCGGCACGACCGAAGGCATCAACTTCGTCGCGCAAACGTACGGGCGCAAGTTCCTGCAGCCGGGCGACGAGATCATCGTCTCGACGCTGGAGCATCACGCCAACATTGTGCCTTGGCAGTTGATCGCCAAGGAGAAGGGCGCCGTTATCCGTGTGATTCCGGTGAACGACCGCGGCGAGGTGATGCTGGAAGCTTACGAGGCTCTGCTTGGCCCGCGCACCAAGCTGGTCGCGCTCACGCAGGCTTCGAACAGCATCGGCACGGTGCTGCCGGTGGCGGAGATGACCCGCGCCGCCAAACGCTACAACGCGCGGGTGCTGATCGACGGGGCGCAGTCCGTGTCGCACATGCCGGTGAACATGCAGGAGATCGGCTGCGATTTCTTCGTGTTCTCGGGGCACAAGATCTTTGCGCCGACCGGCATCGGTGCGGTGTACGTTCACGAGCAGCTCCACGAGATCCTGCCGCCCTGGCACGGCGGCGGCAACATGATCAAGAACGTCACCTTCGAGGAGACCACCTACAACGAGGCTCCGGCCAAGTTCGAGGCGGGCACTCCGAACATCGCCGACGCGGTCGGGCTTGGCGCTGCGCTGGATTACGTCAACCGCTTGGGGCTGGTCAACACGGGCAAATACGAGCATGAGCTGTTGCTGTATGCGACGGAGCAACTCTCCAGGATCAACGGTGTCCGCATTCTCGGCAACCCGCGCGAGAAGGTGTCGGTCATCTCCTTCGTTGTGAAGGACCGCAAGACTGAGGAGGTTGGGCGGCTGCTGGATCAGGAGGGGATTGCCGTGCGGTCGGGGCATCACTGCGCACAGCCGTCGCTGCGTCGCTTCGGCGTCGAGTCGTCGGTGCGACCGTCGTTCGCCTTCTACAACACCTTCGAGGAGATCGACCGGCTGGCGGCGGCGGTGCGGAGCATCGCGCAGAGCTAATGACCGACGCGCTAAGACGGGGAGTTTTTTTGACAGGATTAACATGATTTACAGGATTGGGTCTTGCGGCTATTAACCCTGTAAATCCTGTAATCCTGTCAGATAAATGAAACCCTCTCAATTCAGAGGAAAGGAGTTCTATGGCTGAAAAGAACAAACTGTCCATCATCTGCATGAGCGGCGATTTCGACAAGGCGATCGCCGTCTTCACGCTGGCGTCGGGGGCTGCGGCCGTCAACTACGAGGTCAACGTCTTCTTCACCTTCTGGGGCCTCAACAACCTCAAGAAGAAGACGGGGCGCAGGTTCATCGGCAAGGGGTTCCTCGCCCGCTTTTTCAACTTCCTGTTGGGCGGGCGCGACAACCTTCCGCTGAGCCGTCTCAATTTCGCCGGGGCGAGCCCGCTGCTGATGACCGGCATGATGAAAAGCCGGAATGTGGCGACGCTGGCAGAGCTGTTTCAGGCGTCTATCGCTTTGGGAGTGAACTTCTACGCCTGCGAGATGGCCATGCATGTCCTCGGATTGACCAAAGACGACTTCATTCCCGAGGTCAAAGGCGTGCTCGGCGTGGCCTCATTCCTAGACCTGTCCAAAGGAGGGCAAACGCTTTTCATATGAGCATCTACAAACTCGACATTACCAAAGACCGCTGCCCGATGACGTTCGTGAAAACGAAGTTGCATTTGGAGCAGTTGGAGGACGGCGACACGCTTGAAGTTTTGCTGTCAGAAGGCGAGCCCCTCGAAAAGGTGCCGAAAACCGTGATCGAACAGGGCTTTCAGCTTCTGGAGAACGTCCACGTGAAGGACAAGATCCATAGGCTCGTGATTCGAAAACTGACGGTGACGGGAGTTGGGAATAACTCAAGGTAACAACCGTGCACGGCTCACGAGGACGTTCGCCCTCCAAGTGCTGGAAGAGGCTTTAGGGTGTGATGGAGGGCGAGTGTCCTCACGAGCCGCGTAGCTTCGGAAAAAGGGAAAATGGCATGCAATTGACTGTCAATGGCGCTCCTGCCTCTGTCGCGGGAAAGGATACGCTCAGCGTGAACGCGCTGCTCGCTGAACTCAAGGTCTCTGATCCGCTGTACGTGACGGTGGAGCTGAACGGCGAAATTGTTCAGCGCCCGACCTTCGATGACACGTTGGTGAAGGACGGCGATACGCTGGAATTCCTCTATTTCATGGGGGGAGGCCGTTAATGTTCAGCGAAGAGCAGATCGAGCGCTACTCGAGGCACATTATCCTCAAGGAGGTCGGCGGCAAGGGGCAGCAGAAGCTGCTGGATGGCAAGGTGCTGATCATCGGCGCGGGCGGGCTCGGCGCTCCCATCGCCCTCTATCTTGCGGCGGCCGGCGTCGGGACGATCGGCATTGCCGATGCGGATGTGGTGGACATCACCAACCTGC
>CAYSXF010000428.1:624-4700 GCA_964434815.1 uncultured Lentisphaeraceae bacterium | reverse complement strand
TATTCGTCGGCAGCGTCAGATGTGTATAAGAGACAGGAACAACCCAAAGCTTCACGGCGTTACCGGGAAGATCGAGGTCACCGGATACACAGGCGTCAATCCTTTGCTAAAGCATGGCTTTGTAAAGGTGACCGCAGGCAAGGGGTATTTCGAGTATGCCGATGGCACGCCGTTCTTCTGGCTCGGCGACACGTGGTGGAAAGGCCTGTGCAAGCGGATGACCTGGGAGGGCTTCCAGGAGTTGACCGCCGACCGCAAGGCCAAGGGCTTCTCCGTGGTGCAGATTGTCTGCGGGCCTTATCCCGACGAAAACTTTTGCGCACCAAGCCTGGAGAATGAAGGCGGACAGCCTTACCTGGCGAAGGATATGAGCGTCATCAATCCGAAGTATTTTGAGTATGCGGACAGGCGGATCAAATGTCTTGCGGACTCCGGACTTGTGCCGGCGATTGTCGGCGCGTGGGGGCGGGGTGATTGTGACAGCATGAAGGCTTTCGGGGCTGCCAATCTCAAGCGGCACTGGCGGAACCTGATCGCGCGTTACGGAGCCTATCCGGTGGTCTGGATCCTCGCGGGCGAGATCCCGGACGGAACCAAGTGGGGGGAGGGGCCATGGGCCGAGGTGGCCAGGTATGTGAGAGGGATTGATCCCTATCAGCATCCGCTCACCTGTCACACGGCTCCGGGCAATGGGCGGCGCGGAAAGAGCGGCGACGTCAACATCATTGATTACGATATGGTCGGCGGAAACCATAACGAAAGTGCTGCCACTGCGAACGGGACGCTGGCTCTTATCACAACGGCCTGCGCGAAGAAACCCGCCATGCCTGTGCTGTGCGGCGAATCGTGCTATGAGGGACATATGCAGCAGGGGTTCGGGACGGTTCAGAGGCATGTTTTCTGGAGGAACCTGCTGAGCGGAGCGGCCGGCCACACGTATGGCGCGGCGGGAGTCTGGCACGCGGGTGTGGAGGGCGACCACGGGAACTGGGGCGCCTGGGGCAGGCAGCCCTACGACTGGACGACCTGGAAGGAAGGGATGAACTATCCCGGCTCAACCCAGTTGGGGATTGGCAAGAAACTGCTGGAGCAATACCCGTGGTGGCGTTTCGAACCGCATCCGGAATGGGTCGACGCGGGCTGCTTCGCTGCGGGCATTCCGGGCGAGGTGCGGTTCATCTACCTGCCGCGTCGCAATATCTATAACTGGGACGGCCCGGAGGTAAAGAACCTTGAGCCGGATGTGGACTGGCACGCCTACTACTTCGATCCGGCGACGGGCCGGACGTTTGACCAGGGCACGATGAAAGCCACGGCGAAAGCGGGCGACAAGGATGCAAAACTTGTCAGCTTTAAAAAGAATGTTCCCTCCCCGCAGGATTGGGTGCTGGTACTAGAGCGGGTGAAACCATGAGCAACAACTGAAAAAACGCGAACATGAACAAACTCACAAAACTGACCCTCGTCGCCCAACTACTCGCACCGTTGGCTGCGCTCCAGGCTGCTGATGTCCCCCGACAGACCATCAAGCCCAACATTCTCTTCGCATTGGCTGACGACTGGTCGTACGGCCACGCGGGGGCTTACGGCTGCACGTGGGTGAAGACGCCGGCCATGGACCGTGTGGCGCGTGAGGGGCTTCTATTCACGCATGCCTATACGCCGTGCGGCAAATGCGCGCCGTCCCGGGCGAGCATCCTGACCGGACGCAATCCGTGGCAGCTCAAAGCTGCGGCCAACCATTGGTGTACGTTCCCGCCGGAGTTCAAGACCTTCCCTGAAGCGCTTGGGGAGTTGGGCTACTTCACGGGCATGACCGGCAAAGGCTGGGGGCCGGGCGTGGCGAAGGATGTTGGCGGAAAGGACCGTCAGATGACGGGGCTTCCTTTCACTAAACGGCAGGCTACGCCGCCGACGGCGGAAATCGCGGGCAACGATTATGCGGCGAACTTCTCGGACTTCCTCGATGCGGCACCCAAGGAGGGACCGTGGTGTTTCTGGTACGGCGGGCATGAGCCGCATCGCCGTTATGAATTTGGTTCGGGAATTGCCAAAGGCGGAAAGAGGCTGGCCGACATTGAGCGCGTGCCGGCCTGCTGGCCGGACAACGAGGCTGTCCGCAATGATATGCTGGACTATGCGTTCGAGGTGGAACACTTTGACCGTCACCTCGGGCGGATGCTCGCGGAACTGGAGAAGCGCGGCCTACTCGACAACACGCTGGTCGTGGTCACGTCCGATAACGGCATGCCGTTTCCTCACGATAAGGGCTATGCGTACAACGACTCGGATCATTTGCCGCTCGCCGTCATGTGGAAAAAAGGCATCCGTAATCCGGGCCGCGTGGTGGATGACTACATGAGCTTCATCGACTTCGCGCCCACGTTCATGGATGTCGCAGGTGTCGCATGGGGACAGACTGGCATGGCTGAGGCAACGGGCAGGAGTCTCACAGAACTGTTTACGTCAGAGAAATCCGGGCGCGTGATCGCCGAGCGCGATCACGTCCTCATCGGCAAGGAGCGCAACGATGTCGGACGGCCAAACGACTGGGGCTATCCGATCCGCGGCATCGTGAAGGGCGATCTGCTTTACCTGCACAACTTCGAGGCGGCACGCTGGCCGGGCGGCAACCCGGAGACGGGTTATCTCGACACGGACGGCAGCCCGACGAAAACTGAGGTACTCAAGTCACGCCTCGTCCCCGCCGAAAAACATCTCTGGGACGCCTGCTTCGGCATGCGGCCCGCAGACGAACTTTACGATTTACGCCGCGATCCCGACTGTGTGTCAAACCTTGCCTCGAACGTGTCCTTCGACGGGCTGAAGCGGCAGCTCTTCGACGAACTCGAGCGGCAGGACGATCCGCGATTGACGGGCAATAGTGCCGTTTTCGACACTTATCCCTGTGCCAATGCGGCTGATCGAGGCTTTTACGAAAAATACATGCGCAGCGAAAAAGTCAAGGCTGGCTGGGCCGAGAAGTCTGATTTCGAACGAACGCCGCTCAAGTAAAGAATGAAGAATGAATAGGGCACACGCACAACTTTACGACCACACACAACCGTGATTACATGCAGACCACACACAACCACAATTAACATACAAACCACTCCGACGAAACAATATTTGACCACTCCTTCTATGAGAAGGCTTGTCAAGGGCATCCGCATGGCGGATTTCCACTTTTCTGGAACACAGTTGACGTCTCGCTTCTATCCGCACTCGTGTTGGGCAACGTTTTGCCCGGTGCATGGTAAGGTCCGTCTTCGGGCTGCCACCTGTCATTCGCACATTGATGTGCAAGGAGTGGCTCGCAGTCACCGGGACGGGACGTCTGTTATTCCTGAATAGCGGTTTTCCGCCAGCGCATGCTTCTTGAAAGTCTCCTGTGAAAAGAACCTCTTCGTGGCCGCGAGGGCGGGGCGGTCCGTCGGGGGCCTCAAAAAGCCCCGAAGACGGAACGTCCCGGCCGACCTACGCCACGGCCCCGACATCTTTCAGCGGGCGGTATTCGCTCCTGTTCTTCAATATCGCGAGCATCAGGACGGCCAGCTTCCGGGCCACCGCCACCTTGGCCCGTTTGCGCGCGTTTTTGCCGCCCCTTTCCGCTATCCTCATGCCGTGGCGGCGAAGGTCGCTGTCCTTCCCGAACGGCCCCATGATGTAGTTCGATGCGGTCACCAGCAGCCGGCGGACAACCATGTTACCCTCCTTGGATATCCTCGCCTGCCGGTCGATCTGCCCGGACTGGTCCTGTTTCGGCACCAGCCCGAAGTACGGCCCCGCGTCCCGGGCGTTCCCGAACAGTGCGGGATCCCCGACCGCGGCCAGGAAAGCCGCCGCCGTCACCGGGCCGACGCCGCCTATGGGCTCCAGCAACTTGACCTCTTCCCTGTAAAGTTTCCGGGTACTCTCAATGACCATCTTGTCGTAGAGCCCGATCTTCTTCGCCAGTTCCTTGAGCACCGCGAACAGGGGCTTTGTGATCGCCCGGACAGGCTCAGGAACCTCGTGCTCCATCCGGGCGAAGGACTCGGCCGAGCACTTCGGCAGGCGGACGCCCTCCGACTTGC
>CAYSXF010000428.1:0-614 GCA_964434815.1 uncultured Lentisphaeraceae bacterium | reverse complement strand
CCAGCAGGTCGCGGGACTTCACCAGCCGCATCAGTCCCTGGTCGCCGTCGCCCCGCAGCCGCACAGGCGAAAACATTGTACGGTCCATCCGCGCCACCTTCGCCAGCTTTTCCGCGTCGTTCCAGTCGTTCTTCCGGCTGCTGTCCCAGATCACCCGCAGCTTCCGGGCGTTGCCCACGAGGACTTCGTGTCCCGCCGCCGCGCCGACGCGCGACACCCACCGGCAGTGCGTGCCGGTCTCGATCGCAAGCAACGCGCCCGGATGGTGCTCCAGATAAGCGCGTACGCCCTCTGGCGTGCAGGGCACCTCGGCGCGGTCGATGACCTCGCCGTCTTCCGAAAGCCCTATCGCTTTGTGGTTTTTGTCTCCCAAATCCATGCCAATTACGCTAACCTTTTTCATTGCTGTTCTCCTTGTGTTTGCACCTATGAGTGCGTGTTGTTGGACTCTGGCATTTTGCCAAAGATCCTTTCACAAGGAGAACAGCCTTCTCATCTTACCTGTCATGCAGCGACCCGGGGCCGGGACCGCCCGGCCCCGGGTTTTTTGGAAGAAAAAAGTATGACGGCTGAGGTATGAAGGCTGAGGGATGAGAATGAAGACAGAGGTCGGA
>CAYSXF010000427.1:0-4704 GCA_964434815.1 uncultured Lentisphaeraceae bacterium | reverse complement strand
AAATGGACGGGATATCGCAGGATAATACTGCCAATGCCGAGCTCAGCACTGATGTTGTTGATGGCTACCGAGAAGCGCGTCTTTCTGGCTAAGGACGCGGTTTTGGGCTCAGCGTCCCTGCGCGGTTGAGCGGGGTCGGATTCCGGCTTTGATACTTCGATAGCGTAGAACGAGCCGCGGTCTGCCGCGGCAGGCGGCAGACGCTCTTCCTCATCTGGATTCGCTGATGGCCCGCAGGGCGAGAGTCCTGAGGGGGCTCTT
This sequence comes from uncultured Lentisphaeraceae bacterium, assembly GCA_964434815.1. GTDB lineage: Bacteria > Verrucomicrobiota > Kiritimatiellia > RFP12 > UBA1067 > CAYSXF01. The sequence goes on along the minus strand of CAYSXF010000427.1, from coordinate 4,443 downwards.
TCGCTATGCTGCGGGCGGGGTTTTTCTTTAAAGACCCGAGGGCCCGGGATCAGATTTGACGGTCTTCCCGGACCCTCGGTGGACGGGCGCTGTTAAGCGATCCGCAGGCGCTTTATGCCTGTTTCGCGGGGCTCCTGTCCAGTGCTGTGAGGCATTGGGACGGTGGGCGAAGTCAGTTACCGGCTGTACAACTGTGGGCGCTGTGCGTCACTGGTGCTGATCTGCAGGGATTGTGACCGGGGTCAACGGTATTGCTCGGCGCAGTGCGGTGTTCTAAGTCGCTGCGAGCAGACCCGCCGGGCGCAGACCCGGTACCAGCGGACCCGCACGGGCGCGATGCGCCACGCCGCCCGGCAGCAGACCTATCGCGACCGCCTGACGCAGAAAGTGACGCATCAGGGATCGAACCCTGCGGTGGTGGCGCGCAACGTGTCGGCAACGACCTTGCGGCAGGCGCCGACCCATGCGAGAGCAGCGATCCATCACCGTCTATGCCACTTCTGTGGTGCATCGCTACCGGTCTGGGCCCGAGTCCGCGATCACTGGGACTGGCCACTGCACTGATCCGGTGCGGCGCTCGGCGACGAGGGCAGCACGATGATCTCGCCGACGCTTGCGAGTGAGATCGTGCGGCTGTATCACGCCGAGCACTGGGCCCCCGGCACGATCGCCCGGCAACTGCGCGTGCACCACTCGACGGTACGGCGTGTGCTGGAGCAGGCGGGCATACCGGCGCCGCCGCGGCTGCGACCGACGCTGATCGACCCGTACGTGGCGTTCATCACCCAGACGCTGACCCAGTATCCGCAGCTGCGCGCCAGCCGCCTGTATCGGATGGTGCAGGAGCGTGGTTATGCCGGATCCGTCGACCGGTTCCGGCATCTGGTGGCACCGTACCGGCCGAAGCCGCTCGCCGAAGCGTATCTGCGGTTGCGATCCTTGCCCGGGAACCAGAGCCAGGTCGACTGGGCACACTTCGGCAAGCTCACCATCGGCCGCGCGCAGCGGCCGCTGATGGCGTTCGTAATGGTCCTGAGTCACTCCCGGCATCTGTTCCTGCGCTTCTACCTGAACGCCAACATGGGCAGCTTCCTGCACGCTCATGTCGCAGCCTTCGCTCACTTCGAGGGCGTTGCCAGGGTCCTGCTCTACGATAATCTTCGCAGCGCCGTGCTCGAGCGGTCCGGGGACGCGATCCGCTTCAACCCGACGCTGCTCGAACTGGCCAGCTGGTACCGGTTCCAGCCAAAACCGGTCGCGGTGGCGCGGGGCAACGAAAAGGGCCGGGTAGAGCGCGCGATCCGCTTCGTGCGCGATCGGTTCTTTGCTGCCCGTACGTTCAACGGCCTCGACGATCTCAATGCGCAGGCGCTCCACTGGTGCAGGCATGAAGCCGCCAGTCGACCGTGCCCGGAGGACCGGGCACGGTCCGTGTGGGACTGCTACGAAGCGGAGAAGAGCCTGCTGCTCAAGCTGCCGGCAGATCCGTTCCCCTGTCATGAGCGTGTCCTGGTCAAGGTCGCCAAGACGCCGTACGTGCGCTTCGACCTGAACGACTACTCCGTCCCTCATACCCATGTCCGACGCGCCCTCGAGGTGCTCGCAAGCGCCGATACCGTGCGCATCGTCGATCGCGGCGAGGTACTTGCGACCCATGTCCGCAGCTTCGACCGGGGCGCCCAGATCGAGGATCCGGCGCACCTGCAAAGGCTCCTCGAGCACAAGCGCGCCGCCCGCGGCGCGCGGGCCATCGACCGGCTGCACCATGCGGCGCCGACTGCCACCGCGTTCTTCGCCCTCGCCGCCGAGCGCGGCGTCAATCTCGGCGTGCTCACCCGGGGGCTGCTCGATCTGCTCGATACCCATGGCGCGGCTGCGCTGGATAGCGCACTGCGCGCGGCCTTGGCCCGGGATGCCGCCTACCTCGGCGCCGTGCGCCAACTCATCGATCAGCAGCGCGCCCGTCAGGGTAAGCCGCCGGCGCTGGCTGTCGAACTGCCCGACAACCCGCGGGTCCGCAACCTGACCGTCCGACCGCACTCCCTCGCGGACTATGAACAGCTCACCGTCGACACCGAGGCGACCGAGGCGACCGAGGCGACCGATGATGCCGACGACAAGGACAACATGCCGTGAACCAGCCAACCAACCCAACGATCGATGACCTGCGGGTTCGCCTGCGACGCCTCAACCTGTACGGGTTGCTCGCCGAGGTCGAAACTCTGGCGGCCGAGCCCTGGCTCGGACGCGTGCTTACGATCGAAGAAGCCGAACGACAGCACCGCAGCTCAACACGCCGCCTCAAGGCCGCGCGTCTTGGCATGTTCAAGTCCATCGCCGACTTCGACTACAACTGGCCCACCAAGCTCGATCGAAACCTCGTCAGCGAGCTCCTCACCCTCGGCTTCGTCGGCCAGCGCGCCAACGTCATCCTCATCGGACCCAATGGCCTGGGCAAGACCATGATCGCGAAAAACGTCCTCGCCCAGGCCCTGCTCGCCGGACACACCGCACGCTTTACCCTCGCCTCCGACATGCTCCACGATCTCGCCGCCCAGGACAGCAGCGCACAGCTCGCACGCCGACTGCGCCGCTACATCAGGCCCGACGTCCTGTGCATCGACGAGGTCGGATACCTGTCCTACGACACTCGCTACGCAGACCTGCTGTTCCAGGTCGTCACGCGCCGATATCAGCAGCGCTCCACAATCCTCACTACCAACAAGTCGTTCGGAGAGTGGAACCAGGTGTTCCCCAACGCCAGCTGTGTCGTCGCCCTCGTCGATCGCCTCGTCCATCACGCCGAAATACTCGACATCGAAGGCCAGAGCTACCGCTTCAAGGAGGCCCAGGAACGCGCGGCGCTGCGCGCCGCCAAGAAACCTACCGCCACGAAAAAACGCTGATCGGATAAAACGTGCAGCCCAACGAACTTCCCATCGTCGTCATCCCGCTCGAGCTCCCCGCCGAGGCCGCCGACACCCTCATCGCGTTCCTGTACGACCTCGCCGAAGCCATCGAGCGACACTACGCGCCCGCGATCATGGGCCGTGCCCAACAACAACCCGTCTCAGAAACACCACACGCCGGCGCCGCGCAGCTCACTACGCCACGCGAGCCTCCGTTCTGACCCATGGGCCAGGCACTCAAAACCGCGTCCCGTAGCCAGAAAAGCGCGGTTCTACGCAGCCGTTAACATGGCTAGAGGGTCTGGCCCGGCCAAGGCGCTCGGCCCGACTTCCAGTGGTGTTATCGATTGTTGAGGTCGAACGAGTTCTGGCGGCGATGGATGGCACTACGAGCATCATGGCCAGATTGATCTATGGGGCCGGGTTGCGACTGCAGGAATGCCTTTCGTTACGGGTCAAAGACCTCGTTTGGGATCGGAAAACGATCGTGGTGCGGTGCGGGAAAGGTGGCCGGGATCGACTGACCGTACTTCCAGAGCGGCTCGTGGGCGTGCTCAAGCAGCAGGTGAAATACGTTGCGGCGCAACATCGCGGTCGGATGAAGATCGACGGAGGTTGGGCTCCGATGCCAGATCGGCTCGGAAAAAAATTTCCGGGTGCCAGCAAGTCGCTTGGCTGGCAGTTTCTGTTCCCGTCCTCGATCAACCACTGGAACCCGGAGCTCGGCCGTTGGGAACGCTGGCATTGCGCAGCCTCTGGGCTGCAGAGGGATTTCAAGACTGCCGTGACTCGCGCCGGCATCACGCAGCACGCGTCTATCCACACGCTGCGACACTGCTTCGCAACCCATCTGTTGCGGGCAGGGACGGATATACGGACGCTGCAGGAACTACTCGGTCACGCCAAACTCGAGTCGACGATGATCTATACCCATGTCGATCAATCGTTGACTGGAGTCTGCAGTCCACTCGATCGGTTGTCTGACGCTGGCGGGAACGGTGACGCTCGGTAGCGTTACAGCGGACTCGGTGCGTCGGTACCTGGGCTATTTTCCGATGCAAAAAGAAGCAAATATTTCGCCTAGCAGGTCCTCACTCGAGTACCGGCCGGTAATTTCTCCAAGGGCGTCGTGGGCTAACCTGAGTTCCTCGGCAGCGATTTCGGTCCCCTGCCCTTCAGCCAGTACGCGTACGGCTGCCGCCAGGCGTTCGCCCGAACGTGCCAACGCATCCAGATGGCGCCGGCGTGCGCTAAGCACGCCATGTGCCGTGGTGCGCACGCCCAACGCAAACCGCAGGTGAGCCCTCAGTTCGGCGATGCCGCTGCCACGCACAGCCGAGACGCGCAGCCCCTCCCCTGCGCTTGAATCCTGCAGGGCGGACTTGTTGCGAATGACCGTGACCGGCGTCGCGGGCGGCAGCGCGGCAAGCTCACGCGGCAGCGCAGCCACGGCTTCAGCGTCAGCGGCATCAACCACGAAGAGCACATGATCAGCACGTTCCGCTGGAAAAATATTCGCAATCAATAACGGAGG
>CAYSXF010000426.1:0-4707 GCA_964434815.1 uncultured Lentisphaeraceae bacterium | reverse complement strand
GCGTGTTCGAGGTCTGCGGCACGGCCGCCACGGGCGCGACGGTGACGGTGTGCGGTCGGGTGGCGGAGCGGCGGGGCGAGCGCTTCCGCGCCGTGTTCTCCGTGGAAAACTCGGCGGCGGCGGTGCGCACCAACATCGCGGTCACGGCCTTCCGCCGGGACGCGCAGCTCGGGAGGGACGTTGTGGCCTGCGCCACGGGCACGCTCTTCGTGGCCAAGGCTTCCGAGGCGCCGGGGTACGACGGCAACGCGGCCCTGGCCTCGGACAGCCGCTTCGCCTACTCGTGGGACGGGCTCGGGCGGCTCGCCGAGGCGGTGTGCGAGACGGCGCCGGGGCGCAGGGTGGCGTTCGACTACTACCCGGACGGGCGGCGCGCGGCCAAGCGGGTGTACGCGCGGCAGGGGCAGTCGTGGGCGCTGCTGCGCACGCACCAGTTCTACTACGACGGCTGGAACCTCTCTTGCGAGACGGTGCTGCCGGCGGGCGCGCCGCAGGCGGCGCTGCGCCTCCGCTACCTGTGGGGTCCGGACCTCGCGGGCCAGCGCGACGGGAGCTACGGGCAGGCGGCGGGCGGGATCGTCGGGCTGCTGGCGGTGACGGCCACCTCCAACGGCGTGGACCGCGTGTACCTGCCGGTGTCGGACGGGCTCGGCAACGTGCGCGCGCTGGTGGACGCGCAGGGCGGGGCGGCCGCGGCCGACTACGCGTACGACCCCTACGGCGCGCCGCTGGAGGTAGGCGGGACGGCGGCGGGGATGTGCCCGTTCCGGTTCCAGACCAAATATTACGACGCGGAGACCGGGCTCTACTACTTCGGCTACAGGTACTACGACCCCATGTCCTGCAAGTGGCTGTGCCGCGACCCCAAGGGCGAGGCCGGCGGCGTCAACCTGACCGCGTACTGCGAAAACGACCCGGTCAACGGGCACGACCCGTGGGGGCTGGACAAATGGAACAACACGCTGGCGAACGAAATGGCGGAGATCTCGACGCCGTACTGGTTCCTCTTCCCGCAGCCGCCGGCTCCGCCTGACCCGCCTCGCACGTTCTGGATCGGTCCGTACGAGCCGCATCCGCAATACGTTAAGAAACTCTACATCGACGGCACGTCTTTCTTTGAATTGGAGGGAACGGGCTTTCGCGTCAACTCGTTGCTCGACGCGCCGGGGTTCGTGCCTGATCCACCCGATGGAGGCGACCAGACGGCGAAGAAGCAGTACTACGCCGATATCGGCGCTTATGATATCGCCAGCCGCATTCATAAGGCGCAAGGCGATGCGCTGACAATAGAAATTGCTCTGCAATTGCTGTTGCCCGAGATTGCCGGCTCTATAAAACCGTCTTTCGGTCGGGGATTGGTGAATGGCCCAGATGTTTTTGTTTCAAGGGGTGTAAGAAGCCTTAGACTCAAAGACTACGGGCTAAGCATTGATGGAGTTCCTGGTAGAACAACGACGATAATCGGCAATTACCAAATGGATATGGCTCGCATAATCAGAGAAATGGGAGATGTTAAAAAGACCTATGTCGGTCCTAATCCTGGAGGATTCAACATACTCAATGTGCCAGAACATCTAGCAACAAAAGGGAACTTCTGGGGCGATTACAACTTGCCTTGGATCAGAGAAGCGGTCATCAGGGATGATATTTTTATATATGCAACAACGCCTCGTTTTGAGGTTCTGAGCAGGATCAATCCTGTCACGGGAAAGGTAGAGCTTAGTGGTTTCGGAAAAGAGTATCTCTTTCTTCGGCGGAATGGTTTTGCAAGTGCACTCGAGTACTAACGGAAGGAAATTTATGAAACTCGTTGAGAACTTTTTTGATTTAGTCAACAACGCTTTTGCACCTCTGCAAAGTGCGTATAATCTCTCTATATGCTCGGTCACAGACTGTGAAGTAGTTGTTGCGGGGGGCAACTTCATGCTACTAATATGGCTCGACTTTGATGGCGTTAGCATAAAATACTGCGAGAATTCGAAGAGCGGCGATCTGGCCATCACAGATGTAGGTTACTATCTCATTGTTAAGCGTAAGTGGGTAGTGGACGATTCTCTGCAACATTCGAGTGATTTCACCCACATGGTGAAACACAGTTTACTTGCTTTCGTACGAAACCTAGAGTCTCAGGCGTCAGATATTCTTCGAGGAGAGAAACAATGGTTGAAAGATGTTGTTGGCCGGCAAACATACTTGGATAAGAGCCATGCTGAGTCGATTTTGGCAGCCATATACAGGTCTGGTAAAAGGCTATAGCATGTATTTAATTGTGGGGATGGGGGACGTGTCGGGACTTACGGACAAACGGTGTATAAAAGGCTGGATGCGTCGGTGAAATGAGGCGGCTTGCGGTCATTCTTTTGGCGGTTCTGGCGGAGGCGTGCTCCGTCCTGTCCGTCCGCGCCTCCATCCCGCGCCGCCATGAGTTTTTCCGCCGGGACGCGCAGCTCGGGAGGGACGTGGTGGCCTGCGCCACGGGCACGCTCTTCGTGGCGAAGGCGTCCGAGGCGCCGGGGTACGACGGCAACGCGGCCCTGGCCTCGGACAGCCGCTTCGCCTACTCGTGGGACGGGCTCGGGCGGCTCGCCGAGGCGGTGTGCGAGACGGCGCCGGGGCGCAGGGTGGCGTTCGACTACTACCCGGACGGGCGGCGCGCGGCCAAGCGGGTGTACGCGCGGCAGGGGCAGTCGTGGGCGCTGCTGCGCACGCACCAGTTCTACTACGACGGCTGGAACCTCTCTTGCGAGACGGTGCTGCCGGCGGGCGCGCCGCAGGCGGCGCTGCGCCTCCGCTACCTGTGGGGTCCGGACCTCGCGGGCCAGCGCGACGGGAGCTACGGGCAGGCGGCGGGCGGGATCGTCGGGCTGCTGGCGGTGACGGCCACCTCCAACGGCGTGGACCGCGTGTACCTGCCGGTGTCGGACGGGCTCGGCAACGTGCGCGCGCTGGTGGACGCGCAGGGCGGGGCGGCCGCGGCCGACTACGCGTACGACCCCTACGGCGCGCCGCTGGAGGTAGGCGGGACGGCGGCGGGGATGTGCCCGTTCCGGTTCCAGACCAAATATTACGACGCGGAGACCGGGCTCTACTACTTCGGCTACAGGTACTACGACCCCATGTCCTGCAAGTGGCTGTGCCGCGACCCCAAGGGCGAGGCCGGCGGCGTCAACCTGACCGCGTACTGCGAAAACGACCCGGTCAACGGGCACGACCCGTGGGGGCTTGACAAATGGAACAACACGCTGGCGAACGAGATGGCGGAGATCTCGACGCCGTACTGGTTCCTGTATTCTCGGCCTCCCGCGCCGCCGCAAACGCCGCCCAGTCTCTACGCCGCGCCGTTGCCGGAGGAAAAGGTTAGCGACCTGTCAGGTCGGAAGTACTTCAGAGATCCTTTCACGCAATCCTTGGCGGACCATCCCCGTCTCTTGCCTCTTCCGCCCATGTCGGGTGATCCTGTGGAGTGGATGCGGTTTTACGGCAGCGTCAATGAGCCGGGCAGGCGGGATGATTGTTATAAGGATCTGGCGTTTCAGGCGTTGCACGTGGAAGAGGCTCTGCTATGCGCTTCGCTCTTTGTTTCCGACGGGGCGTCGTCTATAATGGGCGGCACATTGCGTAGGGGCGCGGCCTCTCTGACCGAGAGGTCTATTCTGGCGGAGGTCGGCGGCCTGATGCGCGTCAGGTACGCGCCCCGCGGGATCGAGGGCGCGTTCGACGGTTTGGCGACGGCAGAGAGCGAAGCGAATGTTGTATATCGCGCACTCAACTCAAAAGATGCGTCGCGACTTGAAGCAGGTTTGGGACTAGAGGCTAAGAATCCTGCTGGTGCATGGAATGTTGGCGAACACATCGCACTGGGTTCTGGAAAGGCTTCATGGGCCAATGATCCATGGCTTGCGACTACACGTGATCTGAATGTCGCACGTGGGTTTGACAGTGGCAAAGGTATTGTCGCGATTGATCTTAGCAAAGTATCATCGACACGGTTGAAGGCTTGGGAACTCTATCCACGTGCGAACGGTGAAGCGGGACTGCCGTATCACTACTCAATTTGGCAACGGGAAATTTCCGTATTTCAGAACGTCCCGAAAGAGGCCGTCATAGGATTTGTAAAATGACAGAACAAATAGACAACATCACCAATGAGATTGACTCCCTCATACTGGATCTTCTGGGGCCGCTTCGGACTTCAAAGACGATCAACCAAACGGCATTCATCAAAATCACGCAGGCGCTTGATCGCCTTCAACCATTGGTTGAAAGGGAGACATTAGTGCCGAAGGTCTTGGTGGGGAAACTGTGGTTCATCTTTACGAGTATGGTGTCGGAAGCAGAACACGCGAAGGATAAGCGTGAGCAGATTGAGATTGCCGCTTGGGATATTCAGGAGCGATTGCGCAGGCTCTTTGGTCCTAGATTTTAGAAAATGGTCTGGGGACGTATCGGGACTTACGGACAAACGGTATGTGATAGGCGGGATGCGGTGGTGAGATGAGGCGGGTGGCGGTCATTCTTTTGGCGGTTCTGGCGGAGGCGGTCTCCTTCCAGTCTGTCTGCGCGTCTATCCCGCGCCACCGCGCTTTCTCCCGGCAGGACGTGCAGGGGGGCGCGGTGTCCTCGCGCGCCTACGACCCCTTCCACGGGGGCGCGGCCGCCGCCGGCTGCGCGGTGGAGGGCGGGCCGACCAACTCCTGCGTGATCCTC
>CAYSXF010000425.1:669-4711 GCA_964434815.1 uncultured Lentisphaeraceae bacterium | reverse complement strand
CTTCATTACCGCCTGCGGCTCCGGCGAGCCCACGCTGCACACGCATTTCGGCGATCTCTTTCATTTCGTCCGCGCCGAGACGGCCTGCCGCTCGCTGCTGCTATCCAACGGCTCGCTCTTTCACCTGCCCGAAGTGCGGCGCGACGCCGCACTCGCCGACGTCGTCAAAATTTCGCTCCACGCGTGGGATCAGGCCTCCTTTGAGCAAATCGCCCGGCCGCACCCCTCGCTCCGCTTTGACGCCATCCTTGAAGGCTACCGCGCTTTCCGCCAGCAATTCTCCGGCCGTCTCGACCTCGAGGTCTTTATCGTGCCAGGCCTCAACGACCAGCTCGATCAGGCGCAATGCATCGCCTGCCTCGCGCAGAGTTTCTCTCCAGACACGATCACGCTCAACACCGCCGTGCGCCCGCCCGCCGACAACTCGGTCACGGCTTGTCCCCCAGAGCGCTTACAGGCCATCACCGCACTCTTCGGACCGGCCGCGCAGGAGACCGGCGCCGAACCCGCGACAGCACCCGTCGCGCTAACTGAAGAAGCGATCACCGCCCTCGTCAGCCGCCACCCCGTTTCGCTGCAGACTCTCGCAGCCACCTTTCACAAACCCGAAGCCGAGATGCGAGCATTTCTCGAACCTCTCGCGCGCCGCAAGCGTCTGAGCCTCTTTGAATCCAACAACACCCTTTTCGCAGGCCCACCTATTTTTTAGTTCAATTTTGTCTGAAAGCCAATGCCATGCGAATCGCAGGCCATACCCACCGTCTTAAAGCCTTCGCAGCGACCGCACCTGTGCGGATGTTTCTCATGCGTGTTGCTGCGATCCTGCTTGGCGCATGGCAGGCGCAAGCGGCGAACGGACTCACCGGGCAATACTACGACACGGCAACCTTTGGCACGCTGAAGACCAATCGCACGGACGCGACGGTGAACTTCGATTGGGGCACGGCCATTCCTCCAGGCACTGCGCTCTCGGCTTCGGACACCTTCTCCGTGGCGTGGGTGGGACAGATCGAACCCGAGTTTTCGCAGCTCTATACGTTTTATGTCACGGCTGACGATGGGGCGCGCCTGTGGGTAAACGACCAACTGTTGGTCACACGCTCGTACTCGTCTGCCTTTCAGGAGATGCGGGGGCATGCGTTTCTCAAGGCAGGTGCGCGGGTCAACATCCGCCTCGAATATATTCAGCAGACGGGCAGCGCGAAGGTGAAGCTGGAGTGGTCCTGCGCCTCGCGGGCGCGTGAGGTGATCCCTACCGCGCGGCTGTATCCTGCGCGGGTCGATAAAGCGGGCGGGGCGCTGCTCAAGGAGCACTGGAGCGGCATTGCGGGCGGCGTCATCGCGTCGCTCACATCGAACACAAACTACCCGGGCAAGCCCAGCGGGCGCGAGCTCATCACGTCGTTCGAGTGCCTGGCGCAGGATTGGGCGGACTCCTATGGCACGCGGGTCACAGGCTATATCGTGCCTCCGATCACGGGAAACTTCACGTTCGCCGTGAGCGGCGACGACGCCGTGGAGCTTTACCTGAGCACGGATGCGACGACCAACAGCAAGGCGCTCATCGCCAGCGTCACCAACGCCACCGGCTTCCGCGTGTGGAATGCGCAGCCTTCTCAGCAATCTGCAGCGCGTGCGTTGGTTCAGGGCCAACGCTACTACGTTGAGCTGCTGCACAAAGAGAACACGGGCACCGATCACTGGAGTGTGGGCTGGATGCAGCCGGGCGACTCAGCCTTCAGCGTGGTGCCGGGCAGTGCGTTATTGCAGCCGGGGCTGACCAACGCTCAGCCTGCGGAGACGTCGCTCCTAAACACGATGGCACAGGATCATCCGCGCCTCTTCGCCACAGCGGAGCGCTTCGCGAAACTGCGCACAACATGGCAAAGCGCAACATCGAGCCAGCCAAAGACGTGGGCGCAAAACGCGATCTCCAGCGCGAACACGATCCTCTCGCAAGCGCCCGTCGCCTATACGCAAGACGACCGCGGCACGATCCTCGACCAATCGCGGACGGTGAAAGACCGCATGTATAAGCTCGGGCTCGCCTGGCAGCTCACCGGCGACAGCCAGTATGCCGAGCGCGCTTGGACGGAGCTGAGCACGGTCGCGGCTTTTCCCGACTGGCACCCGGCGCATTTTCTCGACACCTCCGAGATGACGCATGCCTGCGCCATCGGCTACGACTGGTTTTACTATTATTGGACGCCCGCTCGACGCGACGCAATCCGGAACGCGATCATCACCTTCGGGCTCACCGCAGGACTCTCGCAATACACGAGTAATGTCGGCTGGTCGCAAAGCACGGGCAACAACTGGAACTTAGTCTGCAACGGCGGCATGAGTATGGGCGCGCTCGCGGTGGGCACCGAAAGCGAGACGCTCGCGGAAAACATCCTCAACCGCGCTCTCAACTCCACGCGGCCCGTGTGGAAGCACTTCACCACCGACGACGGCGTCTGGTATGAGGGTCCCGGCTATTTCGACTACGCCACGGAGTACGGCATCCGCATGCTCGCCGCGCTGGAGTGGGTGCTCGGAAGCGACTTCGGCATCAGCAGCACCGCGGATGTGTCCGAGGCGGGCTTCGCGCCGATCCACTCCTTCGGCTGCGCTAACCTCACGTTCGACTTTGCCGATTCCGGCGCGGGCGGCGCGTCGCGCAATCCGGTGTTTCAATGGCTCGCGCGCCGCTACGGTCAGCCTCTGTACGACTGGTGGGAGAACCAAGGCAGCGGCGGCGCGCTCGACGCGTTGTGGTGGAACGACAGCGCAGCCTCATTGGCTGGCATCGGCGCGCAACCGGACATGGCTTTCCACGGCGACGCGGGCACCGCCTTCCAGCCGCAGGAGATCGTGGCGATGCGCGGCCGCTGGAATGACAGCCGCGCCACATCCATCGGCTGCAAAGGCGGTCTGATGGGAGCGGACCACGGAGACCTCGATGCCGGCACGTTTGTCCTCGACGCCCTCGGCAAGCGCTGGTTCCACGATCTCGGCAGCGACGACTATGCGCTGCCCGGCTACTTCAGCAGCACGCCGAGCACAGGCACGGACCGCTGGGACTACTACCGCATGCGGCCGGAGGGGCAGAACACGCTCACGATCAATCCCAGCACGAACGCCGACATGGTGCTCAATGCCGTCGCGCCGCTGATCGCTTTTCAGAGCGAACCCGGCGGCAGCGGCAGCTTTGCCATCCATGACCTCACTGCAGTCTACAGCGGAATGACGCGCGTCTGGCGCGGCACGCGGCTGACCGGAGCACGCGATGAAATGCTCGTGCAGGACGAGATTCAGTCATCCACGGGCAAAACGGTTTGGTGGTTCGCTCATTTCACCTCTCCCACTACCTCTGTGGTGATCGATCCCGACGGCACTTCGGCCATGATGACGCAGGGCGCAGAGCGGTTGTGGTGCAAGATCGTCAGCGGCGGCGGCACCTTCCAGATCAAGGACGCCGTACCGCTGCCCACATCTCCGAATCCGGCCGGCCAGAATGCCAACACCGGATTCAAGAAACTCTCGATCTATCTGACCAATGTGACGAACACCACGCTCGCCGTTTGGTTCGTACCGTTGAGCAGCGGGGATACGGCGCCGTCCGCGCTGCCGACACTTACGGCGCTCAACACGTGGGATCTCGCGGCGGCCAACGATGCCCCCGTCGTCACAAACGGGGGCGCGACGGGCAACGGAGATAACGCCGTTGACATCGACTTGCGAGCTTACGTCACCGACGATTCCACCCCGCCTGAATGGATGCGCTTCAGCGTAAGCAACGGCGTGAACGGCACCGTCGTTTTGCTCGCCGACGGACACACCGCTCGCTTCACACCGACACCCGGCTACACCGGCATACCGACCTTCAGCTTCACGGCCACTGACACAGGCGCCGCTCCTAACACGATTTTGGCCTATGATTTCGAGCTGCCAGATGCCTCGGCAACGAACACCGTCCCCGACGTCTCCGGCCTCGGCCGCGACGGCACACTCGACTCCGTCGGCACAGGAGCAGCCACGCTGCAAACCGATGTCGCTG
>CAYSXF010000425.1:0-659 GCA_964434815.1 uncultured Lentisphaeraceae bacterium | reverse complement strand
GTGGGCTCGGAGATGTGTATAAGAGACAGCGATGGCCGCAGCCTCGACCTCGCGGAGAACGGCGGCGCGAACGCCGCCCGGCTTAGCCGCGTCATCACCGCCGGCGAGCTCAATTTCAACACCAACGACTGGACTGTCACCGGCTGGTTCAAGCGCAGGGGCGGAACAAACGAAGATGTGATCTGGCATCTGAGTGACGGCCATGGCTACGGCCCCAGCGAAGAGCTTTATCTGATGGCGAGCGGCGCTTCGACCCTCTCGCTGCAGCACTATCCGGGACCGGACGTGAACATCGTCACCAACGCCGCGCCCGGCGTATGGCATCACTTCGCCGTCGTGCGCAGCGGCATCAAGATGAGTCTCTACCTGAACGGCGCGCTGGCCGGCGATGACTCTGCCTTCACGCTCGCGATCAACCAAACGTTCCCGCTCATCTTCGGCGGCCATACGGACACATCCGCAACCTATGCCCCGCGCTGGTTCGACGGAAAGCTCGATGAACTTGCAGTCTTCAGCGCTGCGCTTTCTCCTGCCGCAATCACCACGCTCGCCAACGGCATGACCGTGCGCCATTTCGGCGGCCTGAGCGCAACAGGGACAATCACGCTTTCCGCCACGCCGGTGACGAACGTTTGGACCAGCGCGACGACCAACATCGC
>CAYSXF010000424.1:0-4722 GCA_964434815.1 uncultured Lentisphaeraceae bacterium | reverse complement strand
ACTGGTGGGCCGCGGCCGCCACCTTCGCGGCGTCTGCGCTGGTCTTCTTTCACCACATGGCGCCGGAAGTGACGCTCCAGGATTCCGGCGAACTGGTGACAGGCGCCTTCACCTTCGGCGTTCCGCATCCGCCCGGCTACCCGCTCTGGGCCTTGCTGGGCTTTATCTGGAGCCACGCCATCGTCCCCTTCGGCAACCCGGCCTGGCGAATCGGGCTCCTCTCCGTATTCACCGGCGGCCTCGTCGTCGGCGTCATGACCCTGATGATGACCCGCAGCACACGCGTTCTGCTGCACGCGCTGCCGTGGTCGAAGACCATCGAGGAGCGGCTGCTGCACTGGATCGCGCTGACGGTGGGCGTGAGCACATCGCTGCTGTTCGGCTTCAACCGCGGCGTCTGGCTGTGGGCCAGCGTGTCTGAGATGCGCGTGCTCAACGTGCTCTCCTTCGTGCTGATCGGCTGCACGTTTTTCGCTTGGCTGATCCAGCCGCGGAGGAAAGGGTTCCTGTACGCCACGCTGCTGATCTTCGGCCTGAGCATGACCAACCACCAGACCGTGTCCGTGATGGCCGGGGCGCTGGTGGCCGGCACCCTGGCCGAGGGCCTTGACCGCTTTTTCCACCAGCAGAGCCAACTCGCTCCAAAGGGGTTCCGCCGGCACTTCTCGCTGCTGATGGTCAGCCTGCGAACGTTCTGGGAGCTGGCCGCCGCGGTGCTGTTCAGCGCGGCAGCCGGTTTTCTGCTGTTCGCCTGGCTGCGCATGCCCGAAAAGACGTCCATCGCAGAGCAACCTGACTTCAGCAAGACCGTGGCACTGTGCCTGGCCGGCGCGGCGCTCCTCGCCGTCGGCCGGCTTTGCGGCTGGATCAAAATCCGCCAAGCGATGAAGTACACGGCGTGCTTTCTGGGGGGCTGCGCGTTCTATCTATACATGCCGATCGCCGCCTGGACAAACCCGCCGATGAACTGGGGCTATGCGGGAACCAAAGAGGGTTTCCTGCACGCCATCACCCGCGGGCAATATGAAAAATTGCAGACGGCGGACCTGTTCAGTCCGGAGTTTTTGACCAAAATCAAAGTGTTTGTCCTCGGCCTGGCCCACCAATACTCCTGGTTTCTGTGCGCGTTCGGTTTGGTGACGATCCTGGTGGCAGCCGTATGGATGGCCTTGGGACTGAAGAAGCGCCGGTGGATACTGATCGTGTGGGCCGCCTCTTTCTTGGTCTCGTTCGGTGCTTTGCTTGTCCTGTGGGCATGCTTGGAGCAGGCCACCGTTTCCATTTGGCCGGCCGTGGCCTGGGCTGCTATCCTGTCCACCATCCTGTGCTTGCTGATCGAGCTTTGGCTTTATCTGCGCTGGCCGGGAGGCACCTGGATGATCTTCGTCTGGGCGGCGTTCTTCGTAACGAGCCTCGGCCTTCTGACCATCATCAACCCCAAGTTGGACAGGCAGGAGCAGGAAATCACGATCAAGTTCTTCGCACCTGCGCACGGCTTCTACGCCATGCTGATCGGTTACGGCATCGCCATGGTCTTCGCGTTCGCTCTCCGGCTGTGGAAGACGACGCCGCGGTGGCTGGTGCAGGCATGTTGCGTGGGGCTGCTGATTTTGCCTCTGATCACCTACAAGACCAACTGGGCACTCTGCGCGCTGGAGACCCACGATTTCGGCTACCAGTTCGGCTACCGCATGTTCTGCCCCGGCGGCGGCTACCCGGATATGGAGCGCGACGCCGTGCTCTATGGCGGCACCGATCCCGGGCGCTTCGTCCCCACGTACTTGATTTTCTGCGAGAGCCGCGTGCCGCCGAAGGACCGTTTCCGCGACCAGGCGTTCGACCGTTCGGACGTGTACATCATCACGCAGAACGCCTTGGCCGACGGCACGTACATGAGCTACATCCGGGATCACTACGACATCAGCCGCCCCACCAACAACGCCACGATGCTCCAGCGCTGGCTGGGCCGCGACCACACTTATCCCAAGGAGCCCATCCACATCCCTACGCCGGACGACAGCGCCATGGCCTTCCAGCGCTATGTGCAGGAGGTCCAATCGGGCCTGCGGCCCCAGAACGCCGACCTTAAGATCGAGGGAGGCCGAGTCCAGGTCAGCGGGGCCTTGGGCGTCATGGAGATCAACGGCATTCTCGCGCAATGGATCTTCGAAAAAAACAAGGGGAAGCACGCCTTCTACGTCGAGGAAAGCTATGTGATCCCTTGGATGTACCCGTATCTGCGGCCTAGCGGCGTCATCATGAAACTGGAAAAAGAACCGCTGCCCGGGCCCCGCGAGAATCCGGCGCTCTGGAAGGAGATCGTTGACAGGGATACAGCCTACTGGGGCGCCCTGACTAAGGAGTTCCTGGCGCGCGAGGAGTTCCGCCGCAACAACGACGCCAAGAAATCCTTCTCTAAGATGCGTTCGGCGATCGCGGGCCTGTACCTGTCCCGCGGCATGCTTCCCGAGGCGGAGCACGCCTTCCGCCAATCCGTGGAGCTTTGCCCGGAAAGTCCCGAGGGCTGTTTCCGGCTGGCCGAACTTTTCACTCAGCAGCGGCGCTTCGCCGACGCGCGGAAACTGATTGAGGATTACAGTGCGGTCGATCCATACAACCGCAGCGCAAGCGGCTTTTTGGCGCAGCTTCAAGAGACGGAGAAAAATGAAAAGCGCCGTGTTGAGCTCGAAGCGAAAATGGAGAAAGGGGGCGACCTGAACAGTGTGATGGAGCTCCTTTCGGTTTACGGCAGCCTGAATATGCAGGGCCAGTTCGCGGCCTTGGTCGACAGGCTGCTTCAGACCGCCACCCTTCCGCCGCAAGTTTTCCTGCAGGTCGCCCAAGTCTGCGGCAACTTCCGGCGGCCCGATCTGGCGGCGGCGACCCTGAAGCATTGTCTTGGGCAAGAGCCGAACAATTCGCGGCTATGGATCGACCTAGCGCTCGCGCAGTTGTCGGCCAACCAAGCCAATGAAGCAACCGCCTCTTTACGGAAGGCGGTCGAGGTGGGTGGCGAGGGCGTGCGCACTTTCTTGCGCGGCGACAACCGGTTCGGAAACTTCCGGCAGTCGCCACAGTTCCAGTCGCTGATACAGACGGCTCAGCCAATGGACCTCAAGACTATGCTGCCGTGAGCGGGTGCGCAAGCAAGAGATCGTTTTAAGCGTCGCAGGGTGAAACAACCTGATGCTTGGCGAATTCTACCAGAGTCATCATTTCGTCCGAAAAACGCAGCATGTGAAGCCTTGCGTCGGCCTGCGCGCATACGCTCTTGCTGCCGGCTTTGTTGTGATTTTCGGTTCGTTTCCGACCTGTGCCACGACCAATGGCTGCTACACGTTTGACGTCTCCAACCGCCATGTCACCATCACCAAATTTGACGCTTCATTTATCGGCGCATTGTCAGTCGCAAACACGTTCGAGGGCTGCCCAGTCACAGGCATCGGGGACTGGGCGTTTTCAGACTGCACCAACCTGACCAGCGTCACGATTCCCGACAGCGTCACAGACATCGGTGAAAAGGCGTTTAGCCTCTGCGGCAGACTGACCAGCGTCACAGTCGGCAATGGCGTCACCAACATCGGGGACTATGCTTTCAATGCTTGCACCAGCTTGACCAGCGTCGCATTCGGGAGCGCCGTCACCCGCATCGGAAATTCCGTGCTCCAGAACTGCAACGCGCTCGCCAATGTCACGATCCCTAACAGTGTCACCCAGATCGGCGACTCGGCGTTCAATAACTGCACCAACTTGACCAGCGTCGCGCTCCCCGACAGTGTCACCCGCATCGGAAACAGGGCCTTCTTTAATTGCGCCTGCCTAACGAGCGCCAAAACCGGTGATGGCGTCACCCGCATCGGGGACTATGCGTTCTTTAACTGTGCCAGTCTTACCAATGTCGAAATCGGCATACGCGTCACCAGCATAGGGAACAACGCGTTCTTATATTGTAGAAACCTGACCGGCATCACGATCCCCGACAGCGTCACGGGCATCGGGAACTCGGCGTTCCGCTCTTGTGACAGACTGTCCAGCGCAACAATCCCCAGCGGCGTCACCAACATTGGGGATAGGGCGTTCAGTTGCTGCGACAGTCTGAACGGAGTCTATTTCAAGGGATTCCCTCCCAAGACAGGTGAAAACATATTCGAATCACCGCACATCTCCCATATGACCGTCTATTATCCAGACGGTACACCGGGCTGGGAAGCTAAGTTCGCTGACCGGCCGACTGCACCATGGATAATACTTGGCACTACTAAAACAAGTACCAACCGATGCGAGCTTGCTGGCCGACTGACTGCAACGCATCGGACATGCCACCGGTGGTCACCGTGGTGGCTGATTCTGCTTATTTCCATCCCCGGTGTTTTATTGTGGCTTTTCCGTAGGCCTATACAGCGACGCCGAAGAGCTTGCCGACTCCCGCCGTAAGCCCCATGGCGAGCGCTCCCCAGAAAGCGACGCGCAAGGCACCCTTGATTAACGAAGCCCCGCCCGCGTAAGCCGCGGTTCCGCCGAGAACAACCAACGTGACAAGTGCGGTCACCGATGCGACTTCGGCAACCCGTGCCGCAGGCGCCAGCAGCGCTGCCACAATCGGAACAAGTGCCCCTGAGATAAACGAAACGGCCGAGGCGAGCGCCGCTTGGAGCGGTCGTGCGCGAAAAGTCTCCGTTATCCCAAGCTCATCGCGGGCGTGTGCCGCAAGCGCGTCAACCG
>CAYSXF010000423.1:0-4725 GCA_964434815.1 uncultured Lentisphaeraceae bacterium | reverse complement strand
ACACCTCTCTATTCGTCGGCAGCGTCAGATGTGTATAAGAGACAGTCCTGGAACAAAGTGGCTCAGAACTGGCTGACGAACGGCAGCGCAACGGCCTTCGCGACCGGCGACAACGTGTGGTTCGATGATACGGCGGCAGAGAAAAGCGCGACCCTCTCAAACAACGTGGCGGTCGGCGCGCTGGTGGTCGATAACACCGGGACCAACCGCATCTCTGCCGGAACCACCGCCAATAACCGGATCGTGGCCATGACCTCGTTTGTCAAGCGCGGCAACGGGGTGTTGGAGATGGGCGGCGGCGTGTCGGGGACAGCCAATTCCCTACATTCCTTCACGAACGACATAACGGTTTCAGGCGGCACCCTCAGGGTGATCTCGAATGGGCAGAACCTGAAGAACGCGACCGAAGGGCTGCTCGGCAACATGCAGGCCGCGCGGAGCATCCGGGTCAGCACGAACGCGACGCTGAACCTTGCGGCGCGGTATCTGAACGGACGCTTGGACAGCATCCCAGTCACGGCGCTGGTGGTGGACCACGGGACCTTAAGCTTCTCCGCGACGAACATCAGCGAGAACGCGTTCGGCCCGCTGACACTGGACTCCGCCAAGATCGAGTGCGTGAACACTCAGGCAACCACGTCTGTCGCCCTCAACGGGCTGACGCGCATCATGGGAACATCGACGGTCTACTTCGCGCAGACCGGTTCTGCAAAAACCTTGTACTTCCTTGATCCGGCCGGCACCGAGCTGTGCGTGTCGAACATCACGCAGGACTCGGCGTGGGACGCGCGGGTGGATTGGAATATCCTCGATTCCGCTTATACGAATTCCAGTTTCCGCAAGACGGGGGCTGGGACGCTGTATCTCGGAAACGCGAATAGCGCGCTGAGCGGCAGCATCACCGTATCCGAGGGCACTCTGGAGGTGGCGGCGCAAACCGGCATAAACCAGGCTTACAGTGTTCTGGGAAATCCTAAGATATCCCACAAAGTCCTAGTACAGAGCGGGGCCACGCTGAAAATCGATTACAGCAACACGTTCGGCACAGGCTACGATTCGCCGCTGACGGAGTTGGAGGTTGTCGGCGGCACGCTGTCCCTTGCGAACGGAAGCAGCAGCGTATTCGGCCCTTTGACTCTGGACAACGCGACGGTGACCTATAACATCGGTTACGGGTCATATGACTGGGGCATGATGATCTTCAGCAAGAGCGTGACCTTCAAAGGGACTCAGCCCTACGTGTTCAACCCGGCGGGGGCGAACAGCAATTTCCAGAGCGGGCTGAACGAAGAGACCGAAGTAAACGTGTGGGACATCACCGGTTCGTCCGCCGTAGACGTATCGTTGAACCTGCCGTTCTTCAATTTCGGCGGAGTGACGAGTAATACACCCCCGTCCCGTTTCAAGAAGACCGGGCCGGGCACGCTTTCGCTGGGCGCAATCAACACGAGCACGGGCGCGCTGCGCGTGGTCGAGGGCGTGCTGCGCATCGACGGACGCTGGAATGCCACCAACTCCTCGGTCACGGCCGAGAGCGGCGGATACCTCGGCGGAACCGGACTGGTGGCGCGGGCGGTCTTCAACGGCGGCGGCTTCGAGTGTACCATGAGCCAGACCGGCCAATTGACCGCGGCGACCGCGGTGATCGGCGCGACAGGAAAAGTCCGCATTCTGAATCCGGGCGGGTTGCCGGTCACGCAGCTCAACGTGCCCTTCCTGGCTTACACGACGATCACGGGCGCGGAGAACCTTGCGAATTGGACGGTCGAAGTGGCGGGTGTCTCACCAACGGCGAACCTGCGCGTGAAGGCGGCGAACGGCCAGCTTGTCGCAGGCTGGGGGCCGAAAGGCACGCTGATCCGGGTGTGGTAAGGAGGTAAACGATGAAAACAGGCATGACAATGAGCAGGCTGGCAGTGATGGCGGGACTATGCCTCGGCGGGGCTTTCGGGGTTCTGGCAACGCCGCCGGTGACAAGCGGGCTGAAGTTCTGGGTGGACGCCAGCGACGCGTCCTCGGTCACCACCAACGCGAGCGGGCTCGTCTCGCAATGGAACGACCTCTCGGGGACGGGCAATCACGTGACGCAAGCGACCGACAGCCAAAAACCGCTTTATAATCGGACCGGTCTGGACGGGAAACCCTCGCTCTCGTTCAACTCGTCGAACGTGTTGGTCAGGTCAGCGGGTCTGTGCTACAGCAACCACACGGTGTTTCTGGTGGCGAAGGCGACGGCGTTCTCTGAAAACGATATGTTGGGCAGCGGTGGCACCGCAGCGGGAGATACGCTCATCATGCATTATAAGGTGGGAGTGAACACCGTTTTCCGCGGCCATTACTGGAATGCTACCGGGACGGCCATCACGAAGGACAGTGCCATCAACACGACCGTTTCGGTCCCCTTGGTTTATGAGCAGAGGCTGACGGACACTGCGCTGGAGCTGTTCCGGAACGGCGTGCGGGATTTCATCATGCCTTTCTCCGGCAGCTTCTCGGCGAATAAGAAAAGCGTAGTCCTGGGATGCCGGACAGCCGGCGGTACCAACGGAAAATGTTTCGCCGGCGAGCTGTCCGAGGTGCTGATCTACGAGCGGGCGCTCAGTGACGCGGAGCGGGCGCAGGTGGAGGCCTACCTCGGCAGCAAGTGGACTGTGAGCTATGATACGGTTCAGGCGACGCCTGTCACGACCGGCTTGAAGTTCCGGGTGGACGCTAGCGCGCGGCAGTCGATCCTGACCAATGCGGACGGCACGGTCTGCCAGTGGCGCGACCTCTCCGGAAACGGCTACCATCTCCAGCAGCGTTCGGTAGTCAGCAACCAGCCGAGTTACAACCCGGCCGGATATTGTGGGAAACCCGCGCTTTCTTTCAACGGAACGAACGTCCTGGTGACCACGGCCAGCACGATCAACTACAGCAACCACACGGTCTTTGTGGTGGCGAAGGCGACAGACACGACCGCCACAGCAGGCCAGGGAAACGATCTGCTTGGCGCGAACGCGAACTTGGCAACCGCGAACAGTGTTCTCCTGAACCACTTTAACTTCCGTTATTGGGGGACGTATTGGCCTACCAACAATGCATCCTCGATCGTCATCGCCAGCACGGCAGCGATCACCTTCGCACCGACCCTCTATGAGCTACGGCTGGACGATGTCGGCATGGAGCTGTTCCGGAACGGCATGTCGGACGGGAGCACGCCGGTCGGAGCCCGGACGAACATTTTAAACGGCGTCTCGCTGGGATACCGGACCGAGGGTATCATCTACGACTACGGTTTTATCGGCCAGGTCGCGGAGGTGCTGGTCTACGACCGGGCGCTCAGCGCGGTGGAGCGCGTGCAGGTGGAGAGCCACCTGACAAACAAGTGGTATACGGCCGCTGCGGCGTCCGTGCCCGTGACCCGGAATCTGAAATTCTGGGTCGACGCCAGCGTGACCTCCTCGATTGTGACGGCGGCGGGAAAGGTCGTGAGATGGAAGGGCCAATCTGAAACAGGGTATTACGTCAAGCAGGACAGCGCGACGATGCAGCCGACCTACAATCCGCAAGGCATCAAGTGGCACCCGTCCCTTTCGTTCAATGGAACCAACGTGATGTCGATCCCCTTCACTGCCATCAACTACAGTAACCACACGGTCTTCGTGGTCGCCCAAGCCACAGAGGTAGTGGCTGCGAGCGACTTTTTGAGCGGGGGCGCAGCAGGAGGAGGAAGCGCAGGTGAAACCCTGCTGATGAATTACCAAAACAAGTTTCGCGGGCACTACATGCCGAGCACGACGCCCGCCTCTTGGACGACCCTCGACAGCACATCGGCGGCGGTCGTGAAGCCCGTCATCTATGAACAGCGGCTCGACAACGCAAACCTGAAGATCTACCGAAACGGCCAACTGGACGGCACGTCAGCGGCGATCACGTTTTACACGAATGTCCTGCGAACGGTCTGCCTGGGAAGCCGTTCCACGGGCGGCGGCAATAATTTCAAGGGAGAGATGTCGGAGGTGCTGGTCTACGACTGTGCTCTGACCGATGCGGAGCGGCAGCAGGTGGAGGCGTACCTGTATGCGAAGTGGCTGATGGAAAGACGGGGAACGCAGTTCCGGGTACAGTGAGGACACCCGACTTGGCGACGTCCGACGTCTGGCCTTTCTGCCGGGAGTCGGGCGTAAGCGCATCGGGAGTCCTAAAAAGGGGGAGCGATGAAAAGAAGCGTGATCATGGTGCTGGCGCTGGGGGGCGCCCTATCGGGGCTTGCGGAGAATGCCGTCCAGTCGGTCTGGGACTCTAGTTTGCTGAAGGAGGCAACTCGAGCGCCGGCGGGAGCGTGCGCAGTGACAGACAAAACGCTGCTCCTGCACGGGCATAATGCCCTTCGCATGGATTCTGCCTGTCTTCCAGAAAAACTCGAGGCCTTCTCTGTCAGCGCCTGGGTCAGGCCGGAATCGTTCGATCTGTACAACGAGATCTTCCGTATCGATTCGTCCGTCGGCCGCGTCCTCTTCTCGTTCCAAGAGAAGGGCACTGTATTGTCGTTGGGGCTGGACGTCAACGGCACCTATCAGGAGTGCGACGCGCGGATCAAGCCGGAGAGCGTGCTGGACGGCTGCTGGCATTTCGCGGCGGCAACCTTCGACGGCAAAGAGCAGCGCGTCTACCTCGACGGTGCGCTGATCGGTCAACTGCCGCACGCGGGGATCGCGGCAGCGGTCGAGCCGCCCCTGCCGT
>CAYSXF010000422.1:0-4759 GCA_964434815.1 uncultured Lentisphaeraceae bacterium | reverse complement strand
CACGTAGCCGACGACCGTGTTGACGGGGACGGTGACGCCTTCGCGCACGTAGATCTTCAGCAGGACGCCTTCAAAGAAACTCTCGACTTCCAGGTTGGCTTTGTCGGTTTCGATTTCGAAGAGGATGTCGCCCTTGACGACCGGATCACCCTCCTTCTTGAGCCACTTCACGATGGCTCCTTCTTCCATGGTTTGACCGAGCTTCGGAAAAATGACTGCTTGGGCCATAACGTCTCCAAACGGTTAAAACGGTGATGTGTTCCGATATTGAAGTGATCGGACGCACGAATAATTAACCTTCTAATTTTATCGCACACGGGGTGGGGTTGTCACTGCGAAAATCAGTCCTTTTTTGCTCTTCCAGTGAGGGGTGAGCACGAGTATGCTATTGCCACATAACGGGTGGACCTGAAGATGTGAATACGGTATCAAAATGAACGATCTTGCGAACAGTCAACCGCTAGAATTCGTCTATGGCGGGCGTACGATAGGATATGTGATCCGGCCCAGTCGCAGCCGGTCCGTCAGAATCGTAGTCAACGGTCCGGAAGAGGTCGAGGTCCGGGTGCCGCCGCGCATGTCGCTAAAAACGGCGAACGCGTTTGTAGAGAAACACGCGGAGTGGATTCTGCAGGCGATGGCGAAGCAGGCCAGAAAGCCGCGGCTGTCGCCGCTCAAGTACGAGACAGGCGAGACGTTTTTCTATCTCGGCAAGCCTCACCGCCTGGTGGTGACGCGATCGGTTTGGAAAACCGTGGCACGCGAGCAAGGGGAGCTGCGCGTGACGCTGTTTGACCATTCGAACGCCGGGCTGGTGAAAAAGCTTGTGGAGGTCTGGTTTCGCGGGCAGGCGGAGGCTCTGCTGACCCGGTATCTCAGCGACGCACTCGAACTTTTCGGAAGGCGCATCAGCGGAGCGAGTTGCCCGCTGGTGATGCGCTCGGGCCCGTCGCAAAAGGGGATCCGGCTGACTGTGCGTTCGATGAGGACGCGCTGGGGGAGTTGTTCGCCTGACGGGCACATCACCTTGAGCGTCGAACTGGTCCACGCGCCGCGCCGGCTGATCGACTACGTGATCGTACACGAGTTGTGCCATTTGGCGCACCTCGACCATTCGGCTGCTTTTTACTTCCAGCTTGCGCGGTGCCTGCCGGATTGGAAGGAGCGCCGCCACGAATTGGAGACTGGGACATGGCGCCAGGTGCAGGTCCAGCGGTGATCACCGTTCTCCAGGTGATGGAGGCGACGGAGGGCGGCACGCGGAGGCATTTGCGCGATCTGGTGTCGGCGCTGGACGAACAGTTGTTTCTCCCGGTTCTCGCTGTGTCGTGCGGGCGAGAGTCCGCGTTCCGCACGTGCGATTTGCCTGAGTATGCGGCGCGCGGTGTGCCTGTGCATGAGATGCCGATGGTGCGCGGGATCGCGCCGGTGACCGACGCGCTGAGCCTTCTTCAACTCGTGCGGGTGATTCGCCGCGTGCGGCCGGACGTCATCCACGCGCACAGTTCCAAGGCTGGTTTTCTGGCGCGGGTAGCGGGGATCTGCTGCCGGGTGCCGGTGGTGTACACGCCGCATGTGTTTCCTTTTCTGATGGCATGCGGGGCACGCAAACGTGCTCTGTACCGTCTCCTTGAGCGTTGTGTGCGAAGTGCGGCGGCGGCTGTGATTGCGGTTTCAGAGGAAGAGGTGCGAGAGGCGCTGCGGCTGGGCTATGCGGGCGACCGCGTGTTCCTGATCCGCAACGGCGTGGCAGCCTGCGAGGCCGGCGCTGTGACGGTGCGGGAAACGGGGGCGTTGAAGGTGGGTTTCTTCGGGCGGCTGGCCCGCCAGAAGGGGCCCGATGTCCTGCTCGAGGCGGCGCCCTATGTCGTGGCGCATCTGCCACATGTCGGTTTCTGCCTGACCGGCGACGGCGAGATGAGGGAGGAACTGCACGCGCAGGTCGAGAGGCTGCAGATAGAAGCGCACGTCACGTTCCATCGTGCGTGTCCCCAAGGCGAAACCGTGGCGCGCATGCGTGAATCGGACGTGGTGGTGTTGCCTTCGCGGTGGGAAGGTTGCCCCTACGTGGTGCTGGAGGCGTTTCAGGCCGGCGTGCCGCTCGTATGCTCATCCGTGGGCGGCGTGCCGGAACTGATCAAAGACGGCGTCAACGGCGTATTGGTTGAGGCGGACAATGCCGAGGCGCTTTGCGACGGACTGTTGGGCCTGCTGCGCGATCCGGACAAGCGGCGCCGTCTGGCGGAAGCGGGCCGCATGACGGCTGCAACGCATACGCTGGCGGGAATGGCGGCGGCGGTCGGCTCGGTGTACCAAAGCGTGGTGAACCGGCGGGGATGAAAAAGAAAACGCGCCAGCCGTTGGAACGGGGCGCGCTTGATCTCACTGAACCGCGCAGGCGGTTTTATTCCGCTTTAACGGCGGCCCGCTTGGTCACCCTCTTGGGCACCGTGGCGGCAACCTTTGCGGCTTTAGCGGCCTTCACATGCTTGACGTCCTTGGCAGGCTTGGTGCCGGAGGCTTTGGCGGCCACGATCTTCTTGACCTTGACCGGGTGTTGCACGAGCACACGGACATTTTCCGGCTGCATCTTCTTGACAACCGCTTCATCCATGCCGAACTTCACAAGGCGGGCGCGCTGCACTTTCGTGCGGCGAAGCTTCTCGCCCGGGCTCTTGATCGGACGAGTGTGGGAATGCTTTCTTAATGTACGGCCTGAACCCATGAAAATTCCTCCGAGTCTTTCCTTAAGTGGTAAAAAGTGGTCTGTATAATGGCGGATTCATCGGAAAGTTGCAAGCACTCGTTTTGAAAAAAAGCAAGTCCGCTCAATAGTCGCGTTTAGTGATGTCCTGAACCTGATTGTTGAAGATGTTGATGCGGATGAAGCGGGTGACGTTGTCTTTCATCGCGCGGGCATAGATATATTTTTGTCCTTCTTTGATCGTGATGGGAAAGACGACCTTGCCTTGCTTATCGGCTTTTGAAGTGATGTCCATTTCTACGCCCCCGGAGTCTTTGTAGTAAAGACGTGAGCCCGGCTTGACGCTGAAGGTGATGGTGGTCTTGGCGGACGCCGAAACGTCGGTGGAGTCGAAGGTCATGTCGACGGCGGCGGCCCGCGCGTTCAGCGTCTGCTTCAGATTGTCGGCGAGCAGCGTGTCCGGGTTGCTGTAGAGCAGTCTGGGGTTGAGCTGGTCGAGGTCCGCTAAGCGCGCCACGCGGAAGCGGTATTCAGGAAAGGTCACCGTGCCAGCCTTGACGACGCTGCCTAGTGCGGCCTTATGGATAGCCGCTTCGACGCGTGCCTGGTCTTCGGGGCGCGAGAGCATTTTGAAGCGGTAGGTGCAGGGGATAGAGCCGATGCCGGCCGGACGGTTCAGCAGAGTCGAGCAACCGGAGAGAAACGAGGCGGCCAGGCAGAGCGTGAGGATGCTGGTGTATTTCATAGCGAGGATTCCTAAGTGCGTGCGGCGGGTTATGGCAGCAGGTGTTGGCCGCTGTCGACGTAGAGGATTTGGCCTGTGATGGCGGGTGCGCCAAGAAGGAAGGCGACCGCGCTGGCGACATGGGCGACAGTCGGACGCTCGCGCAGCGGAAAGAGCCCAGCGGGTTCTTTAGCATCAGAGGCGGCGGGAGCTAATACTGCGCCCGGCGCGACGGCGTTGACGCGCAGGGCCGGCGCGAGTTCGAGCGCGGCGGAGAACGTGAAGGACTCCAAAGCCTTCTTCGATAAGAAATAGGGTGTGGTGTCCGGACTCGCGGCGTGGGCGATCCGCTGGTCGAGCAGATTGACCGCGCAGCCAGTCGTGCCGCGCATAGACACGTGAGAGGCGAGAAGCTGGGTGAGGCGGACCGGCGCGAGGGTGTTGATGCGCCACATGCGCTCAAAATCTTCCGGCCTGGCTGCTGCTAGAGGCTGGCGCGCGAACAGCGAGGCGTTGTTGACGAGCGCGTCCACTTGGCCGGCCGCGGCAAGGGCGGCGGCGAATACGTCGTCCGGGCCAGTGGGGGAGAGCAGGTCGCCTGCCACTCGCCAGGCCTGTCCCCCGAGCGCCAGGAGGCGCGTGCAGAGCGCGTCCGCCTGCGCAATCGAGCGGTGGGCATGAACGATCACGCCCCAGCCTTCGCGGGACAGGGCCTCGGCGATCGCGCAGCCGATCCGGACCGCGGCGCCGGTGATGAGGACAGTTCTGTTCATGGGGTTCAAACAGGGGGCAGTGGTTTAGAACGGATCGTGATCCGCCCTTACGGGTTGACAATCAACGGCAAGCATCATACCTTATTTTCCAATGAGCCGTCATGCCCAAAACATCAATCTCCGCGTTGCCGAGAGGGATTTCAAGTATTACATCTTCGACTGGGACGACAACATTCTGCACATGCCGACGCGCATCCACTTAGAGAGGCGGATGCCCGACGGAACGTGGGTGCCCCATTGCGTCTCGACAGCGGCGTTCGCGGTGGTTCGCAACGATCACGAGAATTTCCGTCCGCCGGGCGGGGTGTGGGACAACGCGTTCGTCGAGTTTCAGGACTACGCGAATGAGGGCGAAAGCCGGTTCTTGCGAGACACGCGCCTTTCGTTGGAGAAGGTGCTTTCGGGCGAGATGAAGCCGGGGCCGAGTTTCGACACGCTGCGGGAGACGCTGCGGGAGGGGCGGCTGTTCGCGATCGTCACGGCGCGCGGCCACGAGTCGGAGTCGCTCCTGAAGGCCGTGCGGCTGTTCGTCGACCTGGTGTTGACGCCTGCCGAAAA
>CAYSXF010000421.1:0-4775 GCA_964434815.1 uncultured Lentisphaeraceae bacterium | reverse complement strand
CTACATGCGCTGGGAGTACAACCGCAAGGGCGCGGGCGCGGTCAAAGCGCTCTGGGCCATGCAGCCCGACGGCGCGGCCTCTTCGGAGGTCTACGGCAATCTGATCGTTGATCCGGAGTCCATGCTCTACGGACGCCCTGTGCCGGGCACGGACGACAAGATCCTCTTTCTCGGCTGTTCGCATTGGGGACCCAACAACGGTGTCGGCACCGTGATCCTGCTCGATACGAAGCGCGACACCGCGAGCCGCGAGGCTATGACTGTGATCACGCGCGACGTGGACGCGCAGACGCACGGCGGCTACACCTTCCGTGTGGACGGCAAGTGGGTCAACGACAGCACCGGCACGCTGGGACCGCTTTTCAAAGACCCGTATCCGATTACAGAGAAGCTGTTCCTTGCAGCCCACAAACCTAAAGGACTTGCATGGAGTGACCCGAAAGGCTACGAGCTCTGTCTGCTCGACGAGCAGGGCACTGTCACCGCTCTTTACCGCGACGAGGAGATCTCGTGCTGGCATCCTTACCCGATTCTGGCGCGTCCCCGCCTGCCTCAACCCGCAGTTCCAATCGATCAGAAACTCGCCGCACAGAAGCTGGCACAGTGCATCGTTGCGGACGTCTACGCCGGGCTCAACAACGTCCCGCGTGGCGCGGTCAAGTACATCCGCATCCTCGAACAGACGGCCCGCCCGTGGACGGCCCGCAACACATGGTCGGGCGACCGCCAGGCCATGGCCCACACCGCGCTCGGCCCGAACCTGCTCGGCATGCAGGCGCAATACGGCGTGGTGCCGGTAGAGGACGACGGCTCAGCGAACTTCCTCGTGCCCACTGACCGCAACATCTATTTTCAAGTCCTCGACGAGCGTTATCTGGCGGTCCAGACCGAGCGCACGTACGTCAACTACCAGCCCGGCGAGCACCGCAGTTGCGTGGGCTGCCACGAGCGGGCGCGCACGGGCGCGGCGGCTCAGGGCCTGTCGGTCTCCCAGGCGCTGAAACGTCCGCCCTCCGTGCCTGCGGCTCAGCCAGGCGAGGCCGCGGGCAAGAAGCTCTTCGACTACGAGCGCCAGATCCAGCCGATCTGGAACGCGCATTGCGTGCGGTGCCATGACGCCACGGAGAAAGCGGCGGCCGGACTGAAGCTGACCGGCGAACTGACTGAACTGCACAGCGTCTCGTATGAGAGCCTGCTCGCGTTCGGCTCAGGGAAAGAGCGGAAGGCGCGGTTGCCGCTGGTGGGCTTGCAGGTGGACGAGAACGACGTGCGGGCGTATGTCGAGTACGCTCCGCCTTACTTTTTCGGCGCCTACACCAGTCTGCTGGCCGCGATGTTCGGCGGGTTCGAACCGCACTTTGCTTCCTTCGGAGCTAAAGAGGCGGCTTTAGCCGAGCGCGCGAATGTGCTGCGGGCTAAGCACAGCGGGGTGAAGCTCTCGCCCGAGGAGTTCATCCGTATCGCCAATTGGCTCGACGCCAGTTGCCAGTACTATCCCTCCTACTGGGGCCAGAAGAACCTGAAGCACCAAGCGTCGCCGTATTTCCGGCCCGTGATCGCTTTCGATGACGCGATCAGCGCTCAGTGGCCGTCCGCGTTGAGCGCCTTGTATAACCCTCCGGCTCGGCAAACCCCATGAGGCGGCACCTGTCGATACTTCTTTGCGCCCTCTGCGGCGGGTTCAGCCTGCTTGCTTCGGACGTCACGCCGACCACGAACCGCGAGACGCGCGTTGTTGCCGGCTGGACCGTTCACGTGCACTCCGCGTGTTTGGCCACGAATGCCGTTGCCACAGAACGCGCGCTCGAATTATTGAAAGTGCAGCTTGAGCAAATCGTCCGCGTGGCGCCGCCGCCTGCGGTGACCGAATTGCGGAAAGTGCAACTGTGGTTTTCGCCGGAGTATCCCCATATTCCGCCGCGCGCCGAGTACCATCCCGGCGCCGGCTGGCTTCGCGAGCACGGTCGAGACCCGGCGATGGCGAAGGGCATCGAGTTCACCAACGTCCGCATCTTCGAGGCGGAGACACGGCGCATGCCGAACTTCGCGCTGCATGAGCTGGCGCACGCCTACCACGACCGCGTCCTGCCACAAGGCTTTAGCAACGCGCTCATCAAGGCCGCCTATGAAAAGGCCAAGGCTAGCGGCACGTACGACCGGGTCAGGCGGCGCGATTCCGAGGGCCGCGAACAGTGGGGCCGCGCCTACGCTATGACCAATCCCCAGGAGTACTTCGCCGAGACCACCGAAGCGTTCTTTGCCACGAACGACTTCTTCCCCTTCACCCGCGACGAGTTGAAACAGCACGACCCGGAGATGTTCAGGCTACTGGCAAGGCTCTGGGGTTTCATCCTGCCCTCCGGTGAGCGTTGAGCTGTTCAATCGCTGATGCGTTGGCACTTGAGCCCCATGCTCCGTCCTGTACGCAACCGCAGAGGGGAACAACGAGAGGCTATGGATTTCGCGGAAAGCGCGGAAAGGGTTGCTGTTTTCTTTGGCTGTGGGAACAACTGTAGCAACTCTCATCCGCGAAATCCGCACAATCCGTAGCTTGAACCAGAAATGCATGACTCCTGCAGTAGGAGTCACGTGCCCTGCGTTCAATCTCTTTTCCATTCCCATTGAATTCTTCTGTCACCGGCTTGGGGCAATGTGTAACATAGAGAACTAGTTATCTGAAGCGTGTAACTCTCAACCGATTAGCATATGAAAAAGACTTTGAGACTTGGCTGTGTCTTGTGCGCGTCAATGGGCGTCGCGGGTGAAACAGAAATGAACGATCAGGCTCTTGAGCGTTTCTATCGCGCGTATCTGGATGCCGATTTCGCCCTTCGTCCTCTTCAGGCGACACGCTTGGGGGATCATCGGTTCGATGGCCGGATTGACAGCCTCTCGGCTGACGCCCGCGCCCGCAGGCAGGAGCGCGTGCGCCAGGCGCTCGACGCGTTGCCGCGCGCGGTCGACTGCGCGAAGCTCTCGCGCCCGGCGCAGATCGATTTTGAAATCCTGCGCGACAGTCTCTCCCTTGATCTCTGGCAGGCCGAACATGTCCGGCGCTATGAGGATGATCCGCGCGTGTATGGCGATTACACGACCGAGAGCGTGTTCCTTCTCTTCGCGCAGTCCTCTCTGCCCAAGGCCGCCAATGTCGGCAACGCCCTTGCGCGCATGGCCGAGGTTCCGCGCGTGCTGTCCGAGGCGCGGGCGAATCTGCGCCAGCCTCCGCGTGTCGTCGTTGAAACGGCCATCAAGCAGAACATCGGGGCCATCGCGTTCTACGAGCGGGAGCTGTTTGAGCTGGTTGGAAAATCCGCGTCATCAGAAGCGTTGCGGGCCGCTGCCGCGCGCACCGCGGAAGCCTTGCGCCAGCACCAGCAGTTCCTGGAGAAAGAGCTGCTGCCCCGCGCTTCCGGCGAGTGGCGCATCGGCAAAGAGAAGTTCGCCAAGAAATTTGAGTTGGAGTTGGCTACGGGCATGACAGCCGATCAGTCGCTGGCCGATGCGGAAGCCGAATTCCAGCGGGTCACGCGCGACATGTATGTGCTCGCACGTCAGCTCTGGAGTCCGTTCTTCCCGAAATGCGTGCTGCCGCCTGACGACGCGGCTGGCCGGCGCGAGACCGTGCGCCGGGTGCTCGGCGAAATCGCCCGTGACCATGCCCAGCCGCAGGCGCTGGTCCGCGAAGCGCGGGCAACGGTCGCCAGCCTGAAGCGCTTCATCGCAGACAAAGCGATCTTGCCGCTGCCCGAGCCCGACCGCTGCCGCATCGTGGAGATGCAGGAGTTCTTGCGGGGCAATGCCGTGGCGGACCTGCGCTGCGCGCCGCCGCTCGATCCTGAGACGCCGAGCTTCTTCAGCATCAGCCCGCCGCCCAGAGACTGGCCGCCCGAGCGGGTCGCGAGCTTTGTGGAGGAGTACAACCGGAAGGCGCTTCAGATTCTGACCATCCACGAAGCCTATCCGGGCCACTATGTCCAACTGGCGTACGCCAACCGGAACCCTTCGCTTATCCGGCGCACCTGCGGCTCGGACGTGTTCTGCGAAGGGTGGGCCGTCTACTGCGAGCAGATGATGCTGGACGAAGGCTACGGCGGCGGCGATGTGGCGCTGCGCCTCGCCGGCCTCAAGTTCTATCTCCGCGCCGTGGCGAATGCGATTCTCGACTACAAGATGCACTGCACTGAGCTGAGCGATGACGAGGCGCTGCGCTTCCTGACCGAGGAGGCCTTTCAGGAAGAGGGCGAGGCCCGACTCAAGATCATCCGAGCCAAGCAGAGTTCGGTTCAGCTCTCCTACTACTTCGCCGGCAGGACGGCTCTGATGCGTTTGCGCCGCGACGTGCAGCGGGAGCAGGGCGAGAAGTTCAACCTCGGCCGCTTTCATCAGGCGATTCTGGAGGAAGGTTCGCTGCCGGTTAAATACCTGACAGAGGTGGTACGGTCGAAGCTGAAAGAAGGTGCGTTGTGAACCTTGGAGCGATCCAAAGTGAACTCCAGAAAGCCGGATTGGACGGCTGGCTGTTTTTCGATCACCACGGGCGTGATCCCCTGGCGTACCGGGTTCTGGGGCTGCCGCCGCTTGGACACGTCACGCGGCGCTGGTACTATTTTGTCCCGGCTTGCGGCGAACCGTGCGGCCTGGTGCATCAGGTCGAGCCTCACATGCTCGACGCCCGGCCGGGCGCGAAGATCCCTTACGCGCGGTGGCAGGAGCTGGAGACCGGTTTGCGGCAGTTGCTGCAGCGAGCGAAGAAGATCGCCATGCAATATTCGCCC
>CAYSXF010000420.1:0-4783 GCA_964434815.1 uncultured Lentisphaeraceae bacterium | reverse complement strand
CTCGTGGGCTCGGAGATGTGTATAAGAGACAGCATGCCGACCACGCCGGCCGCGCCGATCTGAGCGAGGAGGGTTCGCTTGTCGGCGGTCTGCCAGTTTGGAAAAGTCGGGAGCAAGGACCACTCCTGCGAACTGTCCGTGTCGATTACGATGGCGGCGCAGGGGCGTCCCGAAGCGGTGAGCGTTTCTTCGATTGAGGCGACCTTGCCGCCCGCCGGAGCATGGGCCGGAGCGGAGATGTAGCCGTCCTGCCCGGCGATGAGCTGCCCCGCCTTCACGCTGTCGCCCGGCTTGACGAGCGGTTTGGCGGGCGCGCCGAGATGCTGCGAGAGCGGCACCGTGAGGCGCGCGGGGAGCGGCAGCTCGCGGATGGGCGAGCCGGAGGCGAGCTCCTTGCTGTAGGAGGGGTGGATGCCGCCGCGGAAGGTGTGAGGTGAGGAGATGGTTCGCATGAAAGGAGGAGTTAGGAGTTAGGATTTAGGAGTCGGGGATGCATGTGCGTCAGGCCTTTCGGATGCAGTGGGTCGGGCAGACCGCGACCGTTTCCTCGTTGGTCAGAGGCTTGGCATAATCGATCACCGCGAGGAAGCCGTCCATCGCGATCGCGCCGTCTGCAGGTTTGATGCACATCCGGCAGGCGATGCATCCGGTGCCGCAGAGCTTCTTGACTGCCGGGCCTTTGTCCTTCGAGCAGCACAGCACGTGGATGGTGGCGGCGGCGGGTACGAGCCGGATGATCTTGCGGGGGCAGGCTGCGACGCATGTGCCGCAGGCGATGCAGAGGCTCTTGGAAACCTTAGCCAGCCCGTTCGTGACGGTGATAGCCTTGACCGGGCAGACGCGGGCGCAGGAGCCGTAGCCGAGGCAGCCGTAGGCGCAGCTCTTGTCGCCGCCTGCCGTGGCTTGGGCGGCTGCGCAGTCGTTGATGCCGTTGTAGGCGGCGCGGCGGAATGTTTCGGCATCGTCGCCGCAGCAAAGAACCAGAGCGGTGCGGTGCTCGGGCGCGGCGGCGGTCCGGCCAAGGAGCGCGGCCACGGCGTTGGCGCAGGCGGCGCCGCCTGGCGCGCAGAGATTGGTGTCGGTGCCGCGGAGCACGATGGCGCGGGCGTAATCGGCGCAGCCGGCAAAGCCGCAGCCGCCGCAGTTCGCGCCCGGCAGCAGCGCGGCGGCTTTCGCGGCGAGCGGGTCTTCCGGGATGCTGAGGTACTTGTCGGCGACGGCCAGCGCGATGGCGCTGACCAGGCCGATGCCGCCGAGCCAGAGGGTGGACTGTAGGATGATGGGGTCCATGAAAGGGAGAAGTTAGGAATTAGAAGTTAGTGAGGGCGACCGGCCGGTCGCCCTCACTTGACGAGGCCGTTGAAGCCCATGAAGGCGAGGCTGAGCAGGCCGGCGGTGACGAGGGAAATAGCCACGCCCCGGAAGCAGCGCGGCGGGTCGGCGCGTTCGGTCTTTTCGCGCAGACCGGTGAAGATCAGCAGGGCGAAGGCGAAACCGACGGCGGCGGAGGTGCCGAACACCACGGACTTGACGAAGCCGTAGCCCTCCTTCATGTTCAGCACAGCCACGCCGAGCACGGCGCAGTTGGTGGTGATGAGGGGCAGGAAGATGCCCAGCGCGGCGTGGAGCGGAGGGGCGAAGCGCTTCATCACGATGTCGATGAGCTGAACCAGCGCGGCGATGACCAAGATGAAGGAGAGGGTCTGGAGGAACTTTTCGAGCCCGAGCGGCTCCAGCAGGAACTTCTGCAGGCACCAGGTCACGGCCGAGGCGATGGCCATGACGAAGATCACGGCGCCGGACATGCCGAGGGCGGTGGAGAGTTTCTTGGAAACGCCGAGAAAGGGGCAGATTCCGAGGAACCGGCTCAGCACGAAGTTGTTCACCAGGACGGCGCTGATCATGAGAAGCAGATATTCCATGTGTTGCCTGTCTCTTTTGTATAGCAAAATCAACCATTCTATAATACTAAATATCGATGGGTCGGTTCAAGGACAGCCCGAAGTATTTTGCCGGAACCGGCGCGACTGTTTGCGGCTGGGGCCGTTTTCTGCTATCCTTATTCTCTTTTCTTTGGACGAAAAAGATGAAATGTGAATTGTGCCATAAAGCTGAGGCTGAGACGGTGATCCGCAAGAAGGATGCCGGCGAGGAACAGGAGCTGTACGTGTGCCGCGCCTGCGCCCATGAAACGGCGCGCGGGGAGGCTGCCGCTGCGCCGAAGCCGGCAGCGGCGCCGGTCCCTTCGGACGCGCTGTCCGCATTGCCGCTCATGGGGATGATCCTCGACGCGGCGTTCGAAATCGTGGGCCGGGCTGTCAATCTCTCTGAGCTGACGTGCCCCGCGTGCGGGATCACGCGGTCCGAGTACCGCAAGTCGTCGCGGCTGGGTTGCCCGGCGTGTTACGAGGCGTTCGCCAAGGAGCTGGACACGGCGGTTCTGGAAATGCACCGGTCGCTTCAGCATGTGGGAAAAACGCCGGAGAAGGCCCGGGCGATGTGGCAGCGGCAGCAGCTCGAGAATGCGCTGAGCGACGCGGTGAAAGGGCAGCGCTACGAGGAAGCGATCGCGCTGCGCGACCAGATCCGGCGGCTGAGTCAGCCCGAGGGGCAGCAAGGAGGCTTGGCGTGATCCTAAATCTCGAAGCGGGCATGCTTTCGAAGCGGGCGCGGGACGTTCCGGCAGACGGCATCGCGATGAGCTGCCGCGTGCGCTTGGCGCGCAACCTGGCGGGGGAGCGCTTCCCCGACTGGGCGACGGAGCGCGACCGCGAGCGCGTGTACGTGAAGGTGCGCGACGCGCTGCACGCCGAAGCGCCCGATTTCCTCGTGGAGCCGGTGGCCGCCTATGAGGAGCAGGAGCGCGAGGTGCTCTGCGAGGCTCACCTGATCAGCAAGGATCTGCTGGAGCGTGCGGCAGGGGGAGGCGTGGCCTACGCGGCGGACGGCTCGGTCTGCGTGATGATCAACGAAGAAGACCACATGCGCATCCAAGGGTTTGCGAACGGGCTCGACATGCAGGCTGCGTGGCGGGCGGCGGACGGGCTCGACACGCGGCTGGAAGGGCATCTGGACTATGCCTGGACGCCGCGGCTGGGGTATCTCACCGCGTGTCCGAGCAACGTGGGCACGGGGCTGCGGGCGAGCGCGATGGTTCACCTGCTGGGGCTGCGGCTCCAGGGCGAGACCGAGGCGGAGGTGCGCGGTCTGGAGCGCATGCGGCTGCTGGTGCGCGGCATCGGCGGCGAAGGGTCTGAGGCGGCCGGGCAGATCTATCAGATTTCGAACATGGACTCGCTGGGAATGGATGAGCAGGCGATTGTGCAGCGGGTTTCGCGCATCTGCGCCGAAGTGGTGCGGCAGGAGCGGAACGCGCGCATCCGGCTGATCCAGGAGTCGCCGCTGGTGCTGGTGGACTGTCTGGCGCGGTCGCTGAGCGTGCTTCAGAACGCCCGGCTGCTGGCGACGTCCGAGGCGCTGGAGTTTTTGTCGGCGATGAGGCTGGGCGCGTCGCTCGGGCTGTTCACGCGGATGAAGGTGCCGGAAGTGGACAAGCTGATCCTGACGATGCAGCCGGGCCACCTGCAGAAGGTCTCGGGCATGACGCTGAACCCCGAGGAGCGCGACGAGATGCGCGCGGAGTACCTGAGCCGGAAAATGACGAACGTGAAGCTGAAGTGCTGAGGGTAAACGATGAACGGATTCGGAAATTTCACAGCGCGCGCACAGCGTGCGATCCAACTGGCGGCCCGCGAGGCCGACCGGTTCAACCACCCGTACATTGGCACGGAGCATCTGCTGCTGGGCCTGGTGGCGCTGGGCGAGGGCGTGGCGGTCGAGGTGCTCGAGGACTTGGGCGTCTCGCTGGATGATGTGCGCATCGCCGTCGAGCGCATGGTCGGCTTCGGCGGCGAGACCAAGACCAAGGGCGAGCTGCCCTACACGCCGCGCACCAAAAAAGTTTTGCAGCTGGCGGTGGCGGAAGCGCACGCCATGCAGCAGCAACTGGCCGGCACGGAGCACCTGTTGCTGGCGCTGCTGCGCGAGGGCGAGGGCGTGGCCGCGCAGGTGCTGCAGTCGCTGAACGTGCGGCTGGACGAGGTGATCGAAGGCATCCGCCGCTGCCTCGAGGGCGAGGCCGAGGAAGGCGAGGCGGAGCATTTCGGCGGGGAATCCGACGGCGGGGGCTCCGGCGATGCGATGGCGGGCGAACCCGGCCCGATGGGCGAGATCCCCGGCATGCATCCGGGACCGGGCGGGCCGCCGAAGAAGAGCGGGAAGGAGCGCCCGCGGACGCCGGCGCTGAACGCGTTCGGGCGCGACCTGACCGAACTCGCCAAGAAGGGCGAGCTGGATCCTGTGGTCGGGCGCAAAAGCGAATTGGAGCGCGTGATCCAGATTCTCTGCCGCCGTTCGAAGAATAACGCGGCCCTGTTGGGCGAGGCGGGCGTGGGCAAGACCGCGGTCGTGGAGGGCTTGGCGCAGGCGATTGTGAACGGCGAGGTGCCGGAGCGGATGCGCGACAAGCGCGTGGTGGCGCTGGACATGGCGCTGATGGTCGCGGGCACCAAGTACCGCGGCCAGTTCGAGGAGCGGATCAAGGCGGTGATGGACGAGATCCGGCGCGAAAAGAATGTGATCCTCTTTCTCGATGAGCTGCACACGATCGTCGGCGCGGGCAGCGCCGAAGGAACCATGGACGCCTCCAACATCATCAAGCCGGCGCTGGCGCGCGGCTGTCTCTTATACACATCTGACGCTGCCGACGAATAGAGAGGTGTAG
>CAYSXF010000419.1:0-4788 GCA_964434815.1 uncultured Lentisphaeraceae bacterium | reverse complement strand
GCCATGGGGTGCGGCAGCTCCAAACCTGAGGCGTGCAGCATCAGGCGCGGAATGGTCAGCAGGCGCGGGTCGCGCGCGAACTTGACGCCGTGCTCGCGGTCGCCCAGGACCGGATGGCGGATGCCGGCCAGATGGCGCCGGATCTGATGCGTGCGGCCGGTCTCGATCCGCACCTTCAGAAAGCTCGCGTCCTTGGAGACGGCTTCGCGCTGGATGTGACTCACCGCTCGCTCGCCGTCCAGTTCCTGATCGATCGTCGAGGCCGGCCGGTCGAAAACGCCGAACACGATCGCGTGGTAGATCTTCGTGACCCGCCGGGTCTTGAACAGTGACACCGCCGCATCGAAGGCGGCCGCGCTTTTCGCCAGCAGCAGGCAGCCCGTCGTGTCGCGGTCGAGACGGTGCACCGCCTTGAGCGCAGGCAGGCCGGTTTGCACGCGCAGCACTTCCTCCGCGCTGCCCTCGCCGACCGCCAGCATGCCCGACGGCTTGTCCACGACGGCATAGTGCTCGTCTTCGATCAAAAGGCGGATCTTGGAGGGCGCTTCGTCTTTCGACTTCTGCGACGCCGGCACTTCGACCGTGTCGCCCTGATGCAACGCGTGATGCGCCATCCACACGCACTTGCGGTTCACCCACACCGCGCGGTCGTCCATCAGGTTCTTAGCCGCACGCTTAGATACGGACAGTTTCGCAGAAAGGAACACTTGAAGGCTCTGCCCCGCTTCTACCTTCGACACAACAAACGCCATTACAGCAGCACTCTTCACGTTGATCTTCTCTCACTTTTATACATGCAGGATCGAGCCGACGACGCCGAGAATTTTGTCTTTCCCTTGCATGTCCGGCATCATCTGGATTTCTACTTCGGTCACTTCTTCCGTGTCGGTCTCCGCCACGATCCGGTACGACACCTGCTCACCCGCCAACACGCGGCCGAACAGACTGGGCAGCGGCTCGTCCGGCATCAGCTCTTCGAACGTCAGCCCCAGCGCAGCCTCTTCGCAGTGCAGGTCGAACATCTCGAGAAACGCTCGGTTCACCGCCCGGAAAACCCGGTCGTTATCGCACACGAAACACGCGCTCTGCGAGTTGGCAAACGCGTTCGCCATGCTCCGCATCGCCTGCCACTGCTTGCGCCGGCGCTCCGTATTGCGCACCGTGAACACCAGGTCGCCGCTGTTGATCAGGTCGATCACGCTGATGGTGACTTCGGCAGCGAACGAGCTGCCGTCGCGCCGCTGGCAACGCGCGTCCAACATGATGTGTCGCGCGTCATCAAGCCCCTTGCGTATCCGCTCAATCATGCGCGCCGTGACGCCCGGAATCAGCGTGGCCACAGGCTTGTCCCACACTTCCTCCTGGTTATAAAGGAAATATTCCATGGCACGCGGATTCAGCTCGATCACGTGCCCGTTAGGATCCGTCACCAGCATCGCGTCGTAAAGGCCAGCCATCAACTGACGATACAGAGATTTGTGGTCTTGTCGGCCATTGAAAGGTGTCATGTCCTCGGCCCCCTCTTCGTGCCCTGCCGTCAGAAACACTCGGAAAATGCTTCCGCAGTCACGGTGGTACTATGACAGATTTCGAGGTTCCCTGCAATTCCTGTTTCACATGAAAAATGGGCTGGCGTTTGACACGCCATCCGTACTATCATACGCGCATTTATCTGGCGTGGAGGTGTCATGAACGCGCATGCTGAAGAGACCGCATTCCTTTCGTTTTTCTGTCCGGTCTGCCGGCAAGAGATCGAAGCCCCCGCTGACATGGCGGGCCAAGAGACGGAGTGTCCCGCATGCGCGGAACCCATCAACGTGCCGGCCGTTTCTGAGCCCGGAACCCTTTGGGGCGCACCCGCAGCAAAGAACAGCGGACCTTCGCAAGCTCAGATCGACGCAAAAAAGGGGCGCACCATCCGCATCGAACTTCCCGATAGTTGGTGATATGAGCCGCATCCTTTTCATCACCTCGAAGCCCTACTTCCCATGGGAAGGCGCCTGCCACCGGACGCGCAACACCCTCGAAGCTCTCATTGCCCTCAATTATTCCGTCGACCTGCTCACCGTGCCACTGGGGCAATTTTCAAACGTCACCGGCGTCAACGTCCTTTGCGTGCCGCGCCTGCCCTTCTGCAAGCATCTTCCAGAGGGGCCTTCCGTCCGCCGTTTCGCCCTGGACGCCCTGATGCTCTTCAAGGCCGTTTTCCTCGCCGGGCGCACGCCCTACACGCTCATCCACGGCATCGACGACTGCGGCGTGACCGCCTGGCTCGCCGCGCGGCTCACCAAGACCCCCTGCGTGTTCGAACGCCACAACGCCCTCAGTTACGAACGCGTCAAAGGACCGCGCCGGTTCTGGGTCGGGCTCTGCCGCTTCCTCGAACGATGCGCCCTCAAGAAGGCCGACGTCGTGATCGGCAATGACACGTCCATCGTGAGCGTCCTCACCCGTTACGGCCGGCGCAGCCGCGCCTGCGTGATTCCCGACATCCCCGCCGTCACCGAAGAAGCCACCCTTCCTGCGCGAAACCTCGCCCAAGCCCGCTTCAGAACGGCACCCGAGCAGAAGCTCGTCACCTGCGTCGGCTCTTTTACGCGTTTCCAAGGCTTGGACCTGTTCTTTAACGCCATGCCGCGCGTGCTCGCAGCGAACAAGCAGGTGCGCTTTGTCGTCGTCGGAGGCGACGAACACGAAATCCGGCGCATGCGAAAAGCCCTTGCCAAAGCCGACATTGAAGATGCCGTCTCCTTCCCCGGACGGCTCCAGCCCGGCGAGTTGGCTGCCTTGCTGGCCGTCTCCGACGTGCTGGTCTCGCCGCGCCGCGAAGGGACAACCGCACCCATCAAGGTGCTCGATTATCTGCACTCCGGCACCCCGGTGGTCGCCGTAGACACCCCTGCCAACCGCTCCGTACTCTCGCCGGACAATGCGCTGATCACGCGTCCCACGCCCGAGGACTTGGCTGACGGCATCATCAAACTCTGCCTGTCGCCCCACCTCGGCGCGGAGCTCAGCCGCCGAGGGCAAGACACGTTAAGGCAGGAGAACCGCACGCCCGAGGCCTTCCGCAACGCCCTCCGCCGGTGCTACGACTACGTCGCACCAACCCGCTAACATGTCTTTCGACCCCGCCTTTTTTGAAGAGCCCGTGGACCGCCGCGGCAGCGACAGCCTCAAGTGGGCGGTCTATGCCAGGCACGGCGACGTCCTTCCGCTTTGGGTCGCCGACATGGATTTCCGCTCGGCGCCCGCCATCACCGAGGCGCTCGACCGCCGCGCGGCCGAAGGCGTCTACGGCTATGCCAAGGACTCGAACGCAGCCATTGAGGCCATGATCGATTACCACCGCGCCCACTACGGGTTCGCCGTCGACCCCGCTTGGGTCGTGCCGGTCCCCGGTCTCGTCTGCGGCCTCAACGTCCTCTGCCGCGCCGTGGGCGAACCCGGCGACACGGTGGCCACCACCGTGCCGGCCTATCCTCCCTTCCTTGAAGCGCCGGCCCTGTCCAGCCGTTCCCTCGTCACCGCGCCCATGACCCAGGACGCCCTCGGGCGCACGGCCTTCGACCTCGACGCGCTCGACGCCGCGCTGACACCCGCCACGCGCCTCTTTATCCTCTGCAACCCGCACAACCCGCTCGGGCGCGCCTGGACACCTGCCGAACTTCGCGGCCTGCTCGCCTTCTGTCACGCGCGCGACATCACCGTCTGCTCAGACGAGATTCACGGCGGCCTGGTGCTCGACCCGCCCCACACCTACACGCCTGCCGCATGCGCAGCACCTGAGTTCGCCGACACGCTGGTCACCCTGCTCGCACCCAGCAAAACCTACAACCTGCCGGGCCTCTCGTGCGCCTTCGCCGTCATCCCGGACCCCGCGCTGCGGCAGCGCTTCCGCACCGCGATGGCCGGCATCGTGCCGCACGTCAACCTCTTCGGCTGGGTTGCCGCCGAAGCCGCCTACCGCCACGCCGAGCCCTGGAGGCTCGCCCTGCTCGACGTTCTGCGCTCCAACCGCGACGCCGTCGAACAGGCTGCGCGCGCTTGGGCGGTTGCGATGCCGCACGTCGAGGCAACCTACCTCGCCTGGTTTGACTTCCGCCCTTGGCTCGCTGAGATGAACAGCCTCTCCCCGGCCAGGTTCTTCCTTGGGCACGGCGTCGCCCTCATGGACGGCGCGACCTTCGGCGCACCGGGATTCGCCCGCCTCAACTTCGGCACCCGGCGCGCCCTCCTCGACGAAGCCCTCGCCCGCATGTCCGCCGCACTTTCTTTCTCACCTCCTCACGCTTAATTTCTGACTCCTCCTTTTCGCCATGCCCCGCCGCACCTCACAAATACGCCAATGGCCCCGCATCATCTCCAGCGCCGCCGGAGCCGTCTGCGTGCTGTTTCTGGCCGCCACCAATTGGTATGTCCACCAGCCACACGCGTGGCAGCAGGCTCACTCCGAAAAGATGCGGCCTCAATTCGCCTTTTGGATCAGCCGCATTGGCAATGCGACTGCCGACACCACCGACGCGCTGGGGCTGACCGGTCACGATGTGACAGCTTCGCTCGCATCGCCGCTCGCATCCAACAGTCTCGTTTGCGCCGGGATTCCTAAACGCCTGCCCGGCAGTCCCGCGCCGGACGACATCACGGTTCTGAATAAACGCGGCTTCGTGGTCGGCTATTCGCCCTCGCTGCGACATCCTGTATGGGTGGCCTACAAAGTGTTCCCCGTGCGCGACCTGACCCCTGTCTCTTATACACATCTCCGAGCCCACGAGACAGGCAGAAATC
>CAYSXF010000418.1:0-4789 GCA_964434815.1 uncultured Lentisphaeraceae bacterium | reverse complement strand
TACGCCGGCGAACGCACACGGTATTCGGTGTTTCCTGTCTGGAACCACTGGCCGGCATCGCAGATCAACTCATCCGGACGCAACGCCATCTTCCCGGATCGGGCGGCGTGCAGTTCGATCTCGCATGTGTTCTGGCCGCTGAGCGCACAGCAGCGTGGCAATGTACCCTTCCAGGAAAAAATCCTGATGGAAGGCATGACCGACCAGCCGGCAAC
Source organism: uncultured Lentisphaeraceae bacterium (assembly GCA_964434815.1). Lineage (GTDB taxonomy): Bacteria > Verrucomicrobiota > Kiritimatiellia > RFP12 > UBA1067 > CAYSXF01. The sequence continues at coordinate 4,574 of CAYSXF010000418.1, read as the reverse complement.
CGCGCTGGTGAGTCTGGCGAAGTCATGGTTGCAGGCGCCGCCAATCGAAGCGCTTGCGGATTGCGGTGCCGCGGGCTACGAGGCCGGGCAACGCGCTTATGTCCTGTGCGCCACCGGCCCGGCACCCACCTTCCGCATAACGGCATCCGCTGAACACCCGGTCGCCAATCTTTGCTTCGTGGTGCAGAACTGGAATTGCGAGGACGCCGCGCACTTGGAAATCAACTCGAAGCCCAAGTCCGCAGGTCCGGACTTCCGGCAGGGGATCGTGCGGGATGCGAACGGGCGATACGCGCTGGTGGTCTGGCTGCAAATGCAGGCCACAGAGCCTGTGACCTTCACCTTGCGCGGTGCCATGCCGACACTATAAAGTAAACATGCTGAACTGATGAAAATGACACGCAGGAACAAAATCACACCTATGAAGATTAATAGCATGACCTCGGTCGTCTTTGCATTGATTGTTGCCGCCGGTTTTGTCCGGGCCGCGGGTCCCGAAGCCGAGCATTATCCCGAAAGCGCCCGGCTCATTGCCTCTCCCGGCGACGCCACCTATTTCATTGATCCGGACAAGGGGGATGATTCGAACCCGCCGGGGAAACTGTGGAAAAGCTTTCGGAAGATCAATGCCATGAAACTGGCTCCCGGCGACACGGTGGTGATTGCGCCCGGGCGGCAGGAGGAAACCTTCAAGCCTTCGGGTGAGGGGACAGTGCAAAAGCCGATCCGGGTCCGGTTCCTCCCCGGAGTCCATGTCATCGGATCGCAACATGTCATCCGGCTTCCCATGTTCGTTTCCAATTCGATGGATTCAGAGGATCCCCGACCGATTGGGATCTACTTGCAAAACGTGCGGCACATTCGGATCGAGGGAGGCGGAGTCGAAGGCCCAGGAAAGACCACGATCCTCTATGATGGACGGATGGTGGAAGTCTTTAACGACCACTCGGAAGACGTCACCTATACCGGTCTGGTATTCGATCTCAAGCGCCCGACGGTCTCGGAGTTCCGGGTTTTGGAAGCCGGCCCGACTCACGCGGTTATACAAGTGGCGGAAGGCTCCGATTATGCCTTGGAAAACGGCACGTTCATTTGGCAGGGCGACTGGGGCACGAACTTCTGTATCGCCCAGGAGGCGATGCCAGAGGAGGGGCGGTGTTGGCGGCTCAGAGGATCGCCGCTTGGCTGGAATGGACAAGGGCAGTCGGAGGCAAGGGCAACAGACCTGGGCGACCGCAAGGTCCGGCTTGATTACGGCACGAAGGAATCCGGACTGGTCAAGGGCCATCAATACCAGTTCCGCAATGCATTGCGGGACAGGGTTGGAGTCCATAACGCCCGCAGCAAGGATATCGTCTTCCGCGACTGTGATTTCTATGCGCTGACCGGGATGGGCTTCGTCAGCCAGTTCACCGAAAACATCACCTACCAACGGGTGAATGTGGCCCCGCCCAAGGGGACCCTCCGCACCTGCGCGGCCTGGGCGGATATTTTCCAGTTCTCAAATTGCAAAGGCGATATTCTGGTGGATTCCTGCCGGCTCTCGGGAATGCAGGACGATGCCATCAACTGCCACGGGACCCACCTGCGGATCATCGAAAGAATCGGGGACAACCAACTCCTGATACGGTTCATGCATCGGCAGACCTACGGTTTCGCCGCTTTCCAGCCCGGCGACGAGGTCGCCGTCATCAGCCATTCCAACCTGCGCGAATACGCCGGCAACCCGCGCCGCAAGGTGACTGCCGTGGAAAAGAAATCCGACAAGGATTGGCTGCTGACGCTGGACGGCCCGGCCCCGGCTTTTGAGAAGGACGATGTTCTCGACAACATCACCTGGTATCCCAACCTCACCGCCCGCAACAACCAGATCAGCATGGATCCTGTCCGCGGGTTCCTGCTGACCACGCGCGGCAAAGTCGTGGTCGAGGGCAACACCTTCCACCGCTGCGCCATGGCCGCCATCCTGATCGAAGACGACGCTGAAGGCTGGTTCGAGTCCGGCCCGGTGCGCGACATGCTGATCCGGGGCAACACCTTTACCTGGTGTGGCATTTCGATCAACCCTCAGACCAAGTCCAGCAAACCCGAAGAACCGGTGCACGAGAACATCCGGATCGTGGACAATGTCTTCGAGGGCGACGGCAAGGTCTCGGCCCGGAGTGTGAAAGGGCTCACGGTGACAGGGAACCGGTCTTCCCATGGATCCATCCCCGTGACGCTTGCGCCATCCTGTACGGAGACGAAAGTGGAGAACAGTGATCAGAAAAAATGACCGGTTGAACAAGACAACGAAAAGGGGCGCCATGAAGCCAACCACACCTCAAAACTCACGATCATCAATCCCCCGTCTCCGCCCCCAAACCAAACTCATAACCTTCACCCTCACCGTGCTGCTGCTGGCTTGCGCGTCGCTGCGCGCCGCTGAAACCATCCCGCTCGCCGGGGAATGGCGGTTCAGCCTTGCCGGCACGAATGACCTGACCGGTCACATCAAACTGCCCGGCACGATGGACGACGCCGGGCTCGGTCCGAAAAACACCAAGTCGCCGACCCTTGAAGGGCCGTACCGGCTTCACGATTACGCCGGCCCGGCTTGGTACCAGCGTGACATTGAAATTCCGACGGACTGGAACGGCAAACGCGTCACGCTCTTCCTCGAACGTTGCCGCTGGGTCACCACCGTCTGGCTTGACGACAATCAGGTCGGCTCGCAAGACAGCCTGATCGCGCCGCATGTCTATGATTTCGGCACCGGTGTCGCGCCCGGCAAGCACCGACTGACGATCTGTGTGGACAATACGGTGAAAATCAACCTCGGCCGATTCGTGTCGGCATTGTTCGGCGGCACGTGGGGCAACATGAACGGCATCGTCGGACGGATCGAACTCGCCGCAACGCCGCCGGTGTGGATTGACGACGTGCAGGTCTATCCGAATGTCGCGAAGAAGACGGCTCTCGTGAAGGTGCGCATCGGCAACGCCACCGGCAAGGCCGGGCAGGGGGCGTTGAGCGTGGGATCGAAGACCGTCGTGGCAACGTGGGACGCGAACGGCGGACAGGCCGAAATCGAAGTGGTGATTGACGCGAAGCCGTGGGACGAATTCGCGCCGAATCTGACGAGGGTGACAGTGAAACTCGGGGACTCTGAACGCACCGTCCGCTTCGGCCTGCGCGAGTTCGGGGCAAAAGGGACCCAATTCACGATGAACAACCGTCCGGTGTATCTGCGCGGCACGCTGGAATGCTCGATCTGGCCGCTGACGGGATATCCGCCGACAGACGTGGCGGCGTGGCATCGGATTTACAAGATCATGAAATCCTACGGCCTGAACCACATTCGTTTCCACTCGTGGTGTCCGCCGGAGGCGGCGTTCGCGGCGGCGGATGAGGAAGGCATCATGGTTCAGGCCGAAGGGCCGATGGCGAACGTTGACGCCGGGCTGGATCCGGTGCGCGACGCGTTCATCGAAGCGGAGTTCAAGCGGATCGTGGACACCTACGGCAACCATCCGTCGTTTTGCATGATGACGCTGGGGAACGAATACGGCGGGAAAATGGATTTGCTGACGCGATGGGTGGACATGCTCGAAAAGCGCGACCCGCGCCATCTTTACTCGTCGGCAGCGAACAACGGAAATATGACGGCCAACCGCCAGTTTACCGAGGGTTTCTTCGGCCGTGGCGTCCATGGCGCCGGCACAGCCAACGACGTCCGGCGGGCGATCGAGCACGAGGACCTTCCACCGCTGGGCCACGAGATCGGCCAGTGGATGTATTGGCCCGACTCCAACGAGATCAGGAAATGGACCGGGGTGATGGCGTTGAAGAATTACGAGATGATCCGCGACGATCTCGCCAGGAAGCATCTGCTCGACCTCGAACCGCAGTTCGTGCAGGCGAGCGGCAAGTTCGCCACGCTGCTCTACAAGGAAGAGATCGAGCTGTTGCTGCGCACGCCCGGCTTCGCGGGATTCTCGTTGCTCGACCTGCACGATTACCCGACACAAGGCACGGCGCTGGTCGGTCCGCTGGACGCGTTCTGGGACTCGAAGGGTTTCATCACGCCGGAGGCTTATCGCCGGTTCTGCGGGGCGACGGTGCCGCTGTTGCGGATGCCGAAACGCACCTACTCGGCCGATGAACCGTTCGAGGCGACGGTGGACGTGGCGCATTATGGCGCCGCCGACATCGCCAACGCGAAACCGGCCTGGACCATCAAGGATGACCAGGGCCGCGAAATCGCCGGCGGAACATTGCCGGAGCAGAACGTCCCGACCGGCAAGCTGACTTCGCTCGGGGCGATCAAGGCGCCTCTGGAGAAAGCCGGGATCCCGTGCAAGCTCACGGTGACGGTGTCGCTGGGGGAATTTTCCAACGACTGGGAGATTTGGGTATATCCGGCCAACGCCGCTCCGAAGCCGCCGGCCGACGTGGTCGTGTGCGCGAAGTGGGATGAGGCAAAGGCGGCTCTGGGCGACGGGAAGAAAGTGGTGTTTTTCCCAAAATCAACCGACGCGGCCTACTCGATGAACGGCGCTTTTCTGCCGGTGTTCTGGAGCCCGGTCTGGTTT